>DATCRO010000501.1:0-5734 GCA_036569025.1 Burkholderiaceae bacterium | reverse complement strand
GCCGGCGCGCAGGCGCGCGGGCACGGGGCCGGCCGCGGCACGCGCGGCGGTGAGCGCCTCCCCGAGCGCGAACAGGCTCGCCACCACCGGCGCCAGCAGGAACGAGCCATGGCAGTTGGCCCACAGCGCGGCGATCGGCAGCGTCCACAGCAGCGTCGTCCAGCGGCTCCCGCTGCGGTAGCGATCGAGCACCAGCAGCAGCGACACGAGGAACACCAGCGCGAACAGCTCGGGCCGCAGCACGAAGCGGGAATTCGCGCAGAGCATCGCCAGCAGCGACAGCAGCAGCGCCGCGCCCAGGCTGCCCGACTGCCGCCGGGTCAGCAGCACGCACAGGCCGAACTGCAGCAATGCGAACGGGGCGATCACCCACATCAGGCGGTCCGTGCCGAACGCGCGGTCGAAGCCGTGGAAGATGACCGACACCAGCCACTCGTGCGCGTTGAAGTGGTTCTCGCGCACCGTGGTGAACGGGAACAGCAGCGTCTCGGGGATGTGGCCCGTGTCGACGATCACCTGGCCGACCTTCATCAGCAGCCAGACGTCGTTGTTGGCCGTCGGCACGACATTGAGCACCAGCACGGCCAGCACGCCCAGGACCACCGCGGCGACCGTCGCCGTGCGGAAACGGGATTGGTCCGGCGTCAGCGCGCTCAACGGGCTCTCCAGGTGACGACGCGCGTGGCGGCGTAGTTCCAGACGGTGCCCACCAGCGCGCCGGCGGCCGCGGCCAGCGCCCAGCCCTGGCGCTCGAACAGGAAGCCGGCGACGCCCACGTTGGCGACGACGCCCGCGCCGCAGATCGCGTAGAAGGTCAGCAGGCCGCCCCACCAGCCCAGGCCGCGGTGGCGCTGGTCGCGGTAGGTCAGCGAGTTGTTGAGCGCGTAGTTGGACGTCATCGCGACGATGGTGGCCACCGCCTGCGACGTCGTGAACGCCTGGTGCCCCAGCATGTACAGCAGGCTCAGCACCGCGAAGTGCACGAACACGCCGGAGATGCCCACCAGCGAGAACAGGAGGAAGCGCGCCGGGATCCAGCGGCCGACCTTCTTGTCGATCAGCAGCAGCGAGAATTCCCACAGCACCGCCGAGTCGAGCTTGCTCTCGCCGGCATGGCGCGGCCGGAACGCGTACGGCACCTCGGCCAGGCGCACCGCGCCGGGGGCGGAGGCCAGGATGTCCAGCAGCAGCTTGTAGCCCTCGCCGGAGAGATGGCGCACGGCCTGGTCGAAGGTGTCGCGGCGCATCAGGAAGAAGCCGCTCATCGGGTCGGTCAGGCCCGTGGGTACCATGCGGTTGGCCAGCGCGGTGGCGAAACGGCTCATGCGCGCGCGCTCGGCGTCCCAGCCCTCGAGGCTGCCGCCGGCGGTATAGCGGCTGGCGACGACGACGTCCATCGCGCCCTGGCCGCCCTCGCCGCGCAGGCGCGCGAGCATCGCGGGCAGCACGGTCTCGTCATGCTGGAGGTCGGCGTCGATGACGGCGAAGACCGGGGCCGCCGTGCTCAGGACGCCCTCGATCACCGCGCGCGACAGGCCGCGCCGGCCGAGCCGCTGGATGCAGCGCACGCGCGGATCGGCCTGGGCCAGCGCACGCACGGCGTCGGCGGTGCCGTCGGGGGAATCGTCGTCGACGAACACGGCTTCCCAGCGGACACCCTGCAGCGCCGCGTCGAGGCGTCGAACCAGTTCGCCGACATTGGGCCGCTCGTTGTAGGTCGGAACAACGACCGACAGTTCAATCATCTGCACTCCAGTCCGCGAATCGCCCATTGTCGTCGGTTCCGGCACGCCGCCCGGTGCGCGGATTCGCACCCTCCAATGAAAAAGAGGTGCCGAAGCACCTCTTTCCGATCTTCAGGGCAAGCCCGAATCAGCCGCGGCACGAACCCGGCAGGTACTTGACCAGGTTCGACGAGGTCGCGCCCGGGGCAGCGGTCGAGCCGCAGACCCACTTGTAGACTTGCGTGCTGCCGATGACGCCGGCGGTGCCGACAGCGTAGACGGCGCCGGTGGAGTCTTCCGGAACCAGCGTCAGGGTGTCACCGGTGATGGTGGTCGGCAGCGAGGTGTCGCTCGAGACCTTGACGGTGATCGTGCCGTTGCCGTCGGTCGTCACGCTGGCGACGTACTTGCTGGTGGCCGAGGTGCTTTCGCAGCCCCAGTTGCCGCCGCCAGGAGCCGACGAACCGGTCTGGAACACTTCGGTCACCGTGGTGCGGCACTGCGAGGCAGCCAGCACGACTTCCGACATCTTGGCCTTGACCGTGTAGGTCTGGTAGGCCGGCAGGGCGACGGCGGCGAGGATACCGATGATCGCGACGACGATCATCAGTTCGATCAATGTGAAACCCTGTTGCAGGGTACGGTTCATAGGAAGCTCCTGGGGTGGCGACAAGCCATGCGGTGAAGTTGAGGAACGCGCCTTCCCGTGCCTCGGGGAACGGTCGCGACGCTGTCAAGGAGCGGTCCGACCGTTCGCCGTTGCCCGGAACGCGCCTGCGCCCTTGTGGTGGCGCCGTCGAATTCTTCCGGCGCGCCCGGCGGGCGTCTTTACCGCGCGATGACCGCGCACCGGCCGATGCCAAGTTCGGCACACCGGGCCGAGGGGAACGGCTCGGGCGGCCCGGGCGAGGTCGCCGTTGTCCGTTCGTTCGTCGGACACGAGACGGCGTGTCGGCACGGACGCATGGTTCGCGCCAGGCGCGGCGCTGCTGCCCGGCCTGTCGCCGGCGCAACGCCGCTGGCGGCAAGCGACGACAGCGACGGCCGGAGTGTCAGGCGCGCGCAGCTGCGCGGACGCGCCCGAAGCGCACCGGCCACAGCCACCAGGTCGCCAGCACCGACACCCCGAACAGCGAATACGCCGCCGTGAACACCCATGCCGGCGCGTGCCAGAACAGCAGCGCCTGCAGCCAGTGCTCGACGAAGCTGCCTTCGTAGGTCGTCGCATGCGCCTGCGCGCGCAGCCACATCTCCAGCGTCGTCAACGGGCACACGACACCCGCCCACGCCTCGCCCGCGACGACCAGGATGGTCGCCAGATGCGCGAAGCGCAGCCACGGCGAGTTGACCCAGCGCCACCGGCGCAGGTTGCCGACGATCACCAGCGGCAGTCCGAGCACGACGAAGGCCATCAGCGCGACGTGCGAGCAGAGCACGGCGTCTGCGAGCAGTTGCCAGGAGGAGGTGGTGTTCATGTGGCGCGGTTCACGATCTCATCGACCGCATTGTGCCGGCGAGCGCCCGACAGCCGGGCAGCCGCTAACATCGCGCGCCATGACCTTCACGCTCATCCTGGCTGCCTGGCTGGCCCTCAACGTGCTGGCGACGCGCCGCGTGCTGGCGCTCGGCGAGCATTGCCACATGCCGCGCATGCGCATCGCGATGGTATGGATCGTGCCGTTCATTGGCGCCGGCATGACGCTGGTCGACACCTTGCCCGACGTCCGCTGGATGCGCGCCGAGGCTGCCGAACCGCCGGTGCATGTGCAAGAGCCGGCGCCCGACGAGGTGCCGGCGATGGGTGTCGAGGCGTTCCCGTTGCTGCGGCACATGCAAGCCGTCAACGGCTACCCGACGGTGGACTGGCGTGCGGCGGAGGCCTGGTTGACGTCCATCGCGGACGGTGCCGGACGCGTGGCCGCGCGCGTCGACCTGCACCGTGCGTGGCTGGAGCACCTGTGCGACGCGCTGGGCGAGCACGCCTGGCTGCACGAGAGCGACGATGCGCTGATCGTGTCGTCGCTGGAGACCCCCGTGGCTGCGGCGATGGGCCGCTACGTGGCGAGTACCCGCAAGCGCGTCGCGCAGACCCTGGGTGCGCTCGCGCAGTTCCCGGATGGCGTGAAGAGCGTGGTGCTGGTGCTCGACGACGAGGAGAGCTACTACCACTACATTTCCATGTTCGGCCCGGCCGAGGGCGAGCAGGCGTTCAGTGGCGGCGTCTTCGTCGACGCGGGGTGCCCGCACTTCGTCGTGCGGCGTGACGACCTGAGCGCCATCGAGCCGACGATCGCGCACGAGCTCACGCACAGCGCGCTGTCGCACCTGCGGCTGCCGCTGTGGGTCGACGAAGGCCTGGCGGTCAACACGGAGCACCGCATCGCCGGCGCGCATCGCGGCCAGTTCACGGCACGCGAGCTGCATGACAAGCACGTGGCGTTCTGGGACGGCGAGCGCATCCAGCAGTTCTGGACCGGCGCCTCGTTCCGGCGCCCCGACGACGGCAACCTGCTGTCCTACGACCTCGCGCGCATCATGGTGGCGCAGATGGGGCGCGCCTGGCCGGCCTTCGAGCGCTTCGCGCGCGCGGCGCGCCGCGTGGACGCGGGCGCGGACGCGGCGCGCGAGCACCTCGACCTCGACCTGGGCGCGTACGTGAGCCTGCTGTTCGGCCACGAGCCCAGCGCCGCGTGGACGCCCGGGGCGCCCGCCGGACCGGCCTGAAGCTGCTGGCGCGCGGCGCTACAGCGTCCGCCGCAGCGCCTCGAAGAACAGCTCCGACTGCAGCCGCTCGCCGCGCGTCTGCTCGCCGACGTGGCGGGCGAGCGCCTCGTCGACCGGCGCCAGCGGCCGGCCGGTCGACTGCGCCAGCACCTGGTGCAGGCAGGCGCGCTCGAGGAAGTACAGGTCGTCGTACGCGTGCGCCAGGCGCTCGCCGCAGACTATCACGCCGTGGTTGCCGAGGAAGGCGACGTCGGCCGTACCCATCGCGCGGGCGATGCGCTCGCCTTCGGCGTCGTCGAGGGCGAGGCCGTTGTAGTGCGCATCGACGGCGATGCGGCCGTGGAAGCGCATGGCGTTCTGCGACAGCGTGGTGTCCAGGGCGCGGTCGGCAGTCAGCGTCAGTGCGGTCGCATACGGCATGTGGGTATGCAGCACGCAGGGCTTGCCCAGGCGGTGCACGGCGGCGTGGATGAACATCGCGGTGGCCTCGACCTCGTGGCGGCCCGCGAGTTTCGTGCCGTCGTTGGCGATCAGCACGACGTCGTCGGCCTGGATCTCGCTCCAGAGCAGCCCGCGCGGGTTCAGCAGGAAGCGGTTCGAGCCGTCGGGCAGCTCCACGCTGAAGTGGTTGCAGATGCCCTCGGCGAGCCCGTGGTGCGCGGCGGCGCGCAGCGCGAGCGCGAGGTCGGCGCGCAGGCGCGCGACGTCGGGCGAATGGAAATCCTCGGCATGCATGGCGGCTCCCTGGCGGCAGATCCCGACTCTACAGGGAAGGGCGCCGGTTCGTCGGCGCGCACTCCGGCGGCCCGCCGGGCAGGCCGATTGCCGCGCAGGGACGATTTCATCGAAGAGAGGCCAGCCATCATGCCCCCGCGCTCATCCGTCAGTCCGGTCCCGTTCACGCTGCACGCCGTCGCGCTGGTCGCGCTCGCCGTGCTGGCCGCCTGTTCCAGGCAAGGCACCGCGCCGCCGCCGGGGGCGATGGCGGCGGCGTCCGATGCCGCGGCCTCCGACGCGATGGCGCCGCTGCCGGCCCCGATGCAGGCGCCGGCCGCCGTCGCGACCCAGGCGCCGGTGCAGCCGCTGCCGCAGGCACCCGCGCAGGCACCGGCGAGGACGCCGGCGCGCGTGGCCGCGAACGACTATTCGAACGCGGATGCGCCCCTCGACTATGCGCCGCCGGCGGCCGGCTACACCAACGAGTCGACCTATGCGAACGCGCCGGTCTACGCCGACGATCCCGACTACGCCGACGACGGCCAGCAGCAGGTGGTCAGCGTCTACGT
>DATCRO010000500.1:0-5278 GCA_036569025.1 Burkholderiaceae bacterium | reverse complement strand
CCCTCCGGCTTCGAGGTGGTGGTGATGGTCTCGCCGGTGTGGTGCTGGCGCCTCAGCCCGCCGATGCGCAGCTTCGCGCGCTCCATGCACGGCAAGCTGGGCAACGTGGCGGTGGTCTCGTGCATGGGCGGCAGCGGCGCTTCCAACGCGGTCGCGGAGATCGAGCGCCTCGCCCATCGCAAGGCCGTGGCCACGCTCGCGCTGCGCCAGGACCAGGTCGAGGCCGGCCGGCATGCCGAACCGTTGCAGGCGTTCGCCGACGAGGTCGCCGCATTCGCCGCGGCGCATGCCCGGCCGAAGGCGGCGATCGCCACGGCCAAGGCGGCCTGAAGGGGCGTCAGGGCTGCAGCAGGATCTCGTTGACGACCTTGTTCACGAGCACGCCGGCATCCCGGGCCGTGCGGCAACCCGGGTCGTCAAGGACGAGCCGCCGAGGCTGCGCATTCGAGGTCATCTCGGCAGCCTGCGGCTCCGTGCGCGACAGGGCGTTGCGCGGCCGCAATCTTCGGCGCAGTTCCCATGTGCACTTCAGCGCGGCGGCGCCGCTTGCGCCCGCGCAACGTGTCGTCGGCCTCCCGCGGCTAAGGTCGACATCATCATGAAGACGATCCCGATGCATCCGGTCGACGCCGCCTGGTTCCACATGGACGGCGCCGAGAACACGGCGGTCGTGACCGCCTTGTTGACCTCGCGGCGCCGGTTCGACGCCGCCGCCGTGCGCAGCCAGCTGGGCCGCCGGCTCGCGCCACTGCCGCAGTTCCATCGCAAGGTTGCCGACTCGCAGACGTGGACCGGCGCACCGGCCTGGATCGAGTCGCCATCGATCGACATCGACCAGCACGTGCATCACCGTGCCTTGCCCGAAGGCGCCAAGCAAGCGCAGTTGCTCGAACTCGTCGAGGATCTCGCGAGCCAGCCGCTGCCCATGGGCATGCCGCTGTGGCAGGCGCACGTGATCGACGGGCCCGGCGCAGCGGGCGCCATCGTCTTCCGCTATCACCATTGCCTGGGCGACGGCATGGCGATGGTCGGAGTCGCGAGCAGCATCATGGATGGAGGCGACGACTTCGCGATCGCAGCGCTCCCGGGCGCCCAGGGCACACCAGCATCGGCATTGGACGCCGCCTGGCGGCTGGCGGGCACCGCGCTCGAAGGCAGCTTCGACATCGTCCGCGACCTGGTGAGGCCTTCTGACGCGGCGACGGCCCTCAAGGCGCCCGCCAGCGCCCGGCAACGGGTGGGCTGGTCGCGGCCCCTGCCTCTCGACCGTGTCAAGGCCATTGCCCGGGCGTTCGACGCCAAGGTCAACGACGTCGCCGTCGCGGCGATCGCGGGTGCGCTGCGCCGCCATCTCCCCGCGTCGTGCCGGGCGCCCGCCACGATCCGGGCGATGGTGCCCGTGAACCTGCGCGCGACGACGGACATCGGCGACGCCAGCAATGGCTTCGGGCTCGCCATCCTCGAGCTCCCGGTCGACGAGGCGGACGCCGCCGAGCGCTTGAGGAAGGCGACCCGGCGCATGTCGGCGATCAAGCATTCGGCCGAGGCGACGGCCATGCACGAGCTGTTCGACCTCTTCGGGCGCGGGCCCAAGGCGTTGCAGCAGGTCGCACAAGGCCTGTTCGAGGACAAGGTCAGCCTGGTGCTGACGAACGTGCGCGGGCCAGCGGCGCCGCTGAAGCTCGCGGGGCGGACGATCGAGCGCTTCATCTTCTGGGTGCCCCACCCCGGCGAGCGCGTCGGCCTGGGCATCAGCGTGTGCAGCTATCGCGGACGCATCGCCGTCGGCGTGCTGGCCGACGCGCTGAAGCTGCCCGACGCGCAAGGCCTGGCCCGCCGGTTCGAGACCGAGATCGCTGCCTTGGAGCGCGCAGCTCGCGCGCTGGAATCGCCGGCTCGGACGAAGAAGCCCGCAAGGACGGCCGATCGAGTCTGACCGGCAACCGAACGATCGATGGTCCTGGAAGGCAGAGGGATCGGATCTGCCCGCCGGTCGATTGACGACGATCAAGTCGCCCCAGGCAGCATCTTCCTGTCGTTTTCGCGCCGTCCGGGCGACGACCACCGCAGACCCCTGCGAAGCAGGCGACCAGCCTTGAAGACGCAGCGGTCGTCGTTCAATGCGAGGTGATGACAGGCACTCGCATGTTCGCCAGCACGGTGCGCGTCACGCCGCCCAGCAGTCGCTCCCGCCAGGGCCCATGGCCCCAGCTGCCCATCACGAGCAGGTCGGCGCCCACGTCGCCTGCGTGGGACAGCAGCGCGACGCCGATGTCGCCGGCGGTGTAGTGCACGCCAGCATGCGCCTCGATCCCGTGGCGCCGGAGCCAGCGCTCGAGTCCGGCAGGCGGCGATTGCCCGGAGGCCGGAAATTGCGCCGAACCCCGATCGAACTGGGCGACGCGGACACTTTGGCAGCGCTGCAGCAGAGGCAGAGCGTCGGCGACGGCCCGGGCCGCGCCGCGGCTGCCGTCCCAGGCGATCAGGGCACTCCGGGCGAATTGCCGGAAATCCCCCGCAGACGGATAGAGGAGCGTCGGACGCGGATTGCGCAGCACGATGTCCTCCACGACCGCGTTGCGCCGGTGGACGTCCGGATCCAGGGGATCGGGCTGGCCGAGCAGCACCAGGTCGTGCAGAGGCGCGTGACGCAGGATGGCGTGCGCCGGCTCGCCGGTGTCGTCCAGCGAGGTCTCGAACGATGCGACACCGAAACGCTCGCAGGATCGTGCGAATCGCCGGGCACGCTCGACGGCCTGCCGCTCGCCTGCTTCCAGGTCCCGCCTGACCGGGTCGTTCGGCCCGCCCGGCGCCACGGCGAATTCCGGGCCGGTCGGAACGGCAAGATGGCAGGCCAGGCCGTGGAGATGCGCGCCGCAACGCAGCGCGAACTCGATCGCCGCTTCATTGCGCGTGTCGGCATGCGGGTCGTCTTCCAGGAGCAGCAGGATCGTCGGATAGCTCATGAGGACTCCACGGTTGGCGGGGCGAGCGGCCTCGTGCTGGATGGCCGGGCCGATGTCGTCGACATCCTGGCCCGGGTCGGGGTGGCCGGTTTCCGGCGTCGGCTCATCAGGACGAAGCTCGGTGCAACTTGGCAATCCACGCGGTGCTCGACGTTGAGCGCGCGCAACCCGCGACGCGCAACGGCGAAATCGCGCGTTTCCACGGAGCAACTTCAGAACCGGTAGCCCGCCCCCACGGACAGCAGCCACGGATTGACCTTGAAGGTGCCGACCTTGGCGCCCGAGGACTCGATGTCCGTCTTGATCTGCACCCACTTCGCATCCGCGTTGAGCAGCCATCCGCGTCCGACGGGCACGTCGAGCCCGGCCTGCAACGCCGCACCGAAGCTGTCCTTCTTGATCGACGGGTGCAGCGCCGCCGTCGTGGCCGCATCGAACTGCACGTCGGAGAAGTGCGTCCAGTTGACGCCGGCGCCGACGTAGGGACGCAGCGCACCGAGGCCGGTGACGTGGTACTGCAGAAGCAGCGCCGGCGGCAGGTGCTTGAGCGAGCCGATCGGCGTGCCGCCGGCGGAGATCGTCTGCTTCTGCGGAACCGTCAGCACCAGCTCGGCGGCGAGGTTCGGCGTGAAGAAGCGGGTGACGTCCAGCTCGGGCAGCGTCTTGTCGTTGATCGACAGGCCGAGGCCGGTGTCGTCCTTGTTCGCCGACTGCAGGTAGGTGACGCGCAGGCGCACGATCCAGTCGCCGGAATCGTCGCGCGCTTGCGCGCCGGCGATCAGCGGGAAGGCAGCCAAGGCTGCAAGGATGAGGCGATGAGAGCGAAGCATGATGCGATGTCGTCTGCTGTTATGAAGGATCTCATTGCAGCGCGCGGTCGCCCATGCCGCCTTGTCCTGCGACAACAAGCGCTCTGGCGTCGGCACGACGCAACGTCGGCCACCGCATCAGCCCACGGCGCGCAACAGCACCGCCTCCATCAGCGCGAGGAGTTCGGCCTCCGCTTCGGCCTCATCCGTCGCCGGTGTCAGCAGTTCGCGCAAGGGGCTCAGCTCGCCGCCCAGGTCCGCGAAGACAGGCACCCCCGCGAGGCGCTGCAGGAAATCGGCACGCTCCGCCGGCATCGGGATGAAGTCGATCGCGTCGTAGAGGCTGCCCAGGATGCGCGCGGTGGTCGCCAGGCGCGCGTCGTCCAGCACGAGCGACTCCGGGCCGATGTGCGACACCCGTGCGCCCAGGGCGGTCGCCGCCCGTTCGAACCGGCGCGCGGACGGCGTGTCGTGTCCCGCCGCCGCGATGGCGACGTGTCGGCCCTTCAAGGGGGTGACGGCGGGATCGCACAGGCTGGCACGCAGCGCGCGGGCCCGCTTCACCAGCACGTTGGCCGGGTCAGCCTCGGGCGGCATGGGCTCAGGCATTTCAGGGACGGGGGGCATGGACGATGGCTGTGGGCGAAGCGGGAGACCGCCCCGCGACGACAGGTTAGGGGCGCTTCGTCCGTGCGCCTTGCGATCGGTCAAGGCAATGGGCTCATGCTCACGCAATGGCCCGGCAGTCGCCAGGAGTCGACACGATCTCGCCCGGCCAGTGTCGCGAACCGGTGCGAACCTTGACCTGCGTCAAGCCCGGGGCTCGCCGTCCCGGCGCAGCGCGGCGACGATGGCCCGAACCAGCTCGGCGCGCGAGTACGGCTTGGGCAGCAGCGCCCAGTCCGGCGGCGCGGTCTGGTCGGCGTCCAGCAGTTCGCTGGAGAACCCCGACACCAGCAGCACGCGCAACCCCGGCTGCCGTTCCTGCAAGACGCGTGCGAGTTCCGTCCCCCGCATGCCGGTACCGAGCGCGATGTCGGACAGCAGCAGGTCGAACGACGCATCGGCGTCGAGGGCGGCCATGGCCTCGGCCGCATCGACGCATTCGCGCACGCGGGCGCCCTGCGCCTTGAGGAAGGCGAGCGCCACCTTGCGCACCTCGGCCTCGTCCTCCACCAGCAGGACGGACAGCCCGGCGGGAAGCGTCGCCCCATCGGACGCCTCGTCCGGCGTCTCCGCCGCGGGCGCCTGCGCCTGGGGGATGAACAGCGTGACGGTGGTGCCCAGCCCGGGCCGCGAGGCGAGCGTCACCGTGCCGCGCGACTGCTTGGCGAAGCCGTAGACGGTGCTCAGTCCCAGGCCGGTGCCGCGCCCGGCCTCCTTGGTCGTGAAGAACGGCTCGAACGCCCGTTCCCGCACGTCCTCGGGCATGCCGGAACCGTCGTCGGAGATGGCGATCGCGACATACCCCGAGCGGACGGGCTCCGGCGCCGGCCCTGTCTC
>DATCRO010000499.1:0-2313 GCA_036569025.1 Burkholderiaceae bacterium | reverse complement strand
GAAGGACTCTGATCATGGAAATGCAAGACAAGAAGACTCTGGCGGCCCAGCCCCAAGGCCCGACCGCCCCGATGACGATGATCCAGGCGCTGCGTTCGGCCATGGACGTGATGCTGGCGCGCGATCCGAACGTCGTCGTGTTCGGCGAGGACGTCGGCTACTTCGGCGGCGTGTTTCGCTGCACCGAAGGCCTGCAGGCCAAGTACGGCGCGCAGCGCGTGTTCGACGCGCCGATTTCCGAGGGCGGCATCGTCGGCGCGGCCGTGGGCATGGGCGCTTACGGCCTGCGTCCGGTCGTCGAGATCCAGTTCGCGGACTACTTCTACCCGGCGTCCGACCAGATCGTGTCCGAGGCGGCGCGCCTGCGCTACCGCTCGGCCGGCGACTTCACCGCGCCGATGACGATCCGCATGCCTTGCGGCGGCGGCATCTACGGCGGCCAGACGCACAGCCAGTCGCCCGAGGCGATGTTCACGCACGTGTGCGGCCTGCGCACGGTGATGCCGTCCAACCCGTACGACGCCAAGGGCCTGCTGATCTCGTGCATCGAGAACGACGACCCGGTGATCTTCCTGGAGCCCAAGCGCCTGTACAACGGCCCGTTCGACGGCCACCACGACAAGCCCGTGGTGCCGTGGTCCAAGCATAAGCTGGGCGAGGTGCCCGAGGGCTACTACACGGTGCCGCTGGACTCGGCCTCGGTCTACCGCGAAGGCTCGCAGCTGACGGTGCTGACCTACGGCACGATGGTGTTCGTCAGCGAGGCCGCCGCGGCCGAGACGGGCATCGACGCCGAGATCATCGACCTGCGCAGCATCTGGCCGCTGGACCTCGACACCATCGTCAGGTCGGTGAAGAAGACCGGCCGCTGCGTCGTCGTGCACGAGGCCACGAAGACGAGCGGCTTCGGCGCGGAGCTCGCCGCGCTCGTCCAGGAGCACTGCTTCTACCACCTGGAAGCCCCCATCGAACGCGTCGCCGGCTGGGATACCCCCTACCCGCATGCGCAGGAGTGGGCGTATTTCCCGGGGCCCGACCGCGTCGGCGCCGCGTTCAAGCGCGCCATGGAGAAATAAGAAGATGGGTATCCACGTCATCAAGATGCCGGACATCGGCGAAGGCATCGCGGAAGTCGAACTGGTCGCCTGGAACGTCAAGGTGGGCGACAACGTCGTCGAGGACATGAACCTCGCCGACGTCATGACCGACAAGGCCACGGTCGAGATCCCGTCGCCGGTGCACGGCAAGGTGCTGGCGCTCGGCGGCAAGGTCGGCGACGTCATGGCGGTCGGCTCCGAGCTGATCCGCATCGAGGTCGAGGGCGCGGGCAACGTCAAGGACGGCGCCGCCGCTCCGGCGCCTGCTGCCGCCGCCCCCGCGCCCGCGCCGAAGGCGGCTCCCGCGCCGGCACCGGCCGTCGCGACCACCCCCGCCCCGGCGCCTGCACCGGTCGCCAAGGCTCCGACGCCCGCGCCCGCGAAGGCCCCGGCCGCCGGCGCGCAGAAGATCACGCGCGCCCCGACCGACAAGCCCATCGCGTCGCCCGCCGTGCGCGCGCACGCCTGGGACCTGGGCATCGACCTGCAGTACGTGATGGGCACCGGCACCGCCGGCCGCATCACGCACGAGGACATCGAGGCCTACGCCGCGCGCGGCCTGGTCGGCGGCACCGGCGCGTCCGGCAGCGTCGACACGCGCTACGCGCAGCGCACCGAGGAGGAGCAGATCCCCGTCATCGGCCTGCGCCGCAAGATCGCGCAGAAGATGCAGGACGCCAAGCGCCGCATCCCGCACTTCACCTACGTCGAGGAGATCGACGTCACCGAGCTGGAAGCCCTGCGCGGCAAGCTCAACCAGAAGCACGG
Source organism: Burkholderiaceae bacterium (assembly GCA_036569025.1). Classification (GTDB taxonomy): domain Bacteria; phylum Pseudomonadota; class Gammaproteobacteria; order Burkholderiales; family Burkholderiaceae_C; genus Scleromatobacter. The sequence continues at coordinate 448 of DATCRO010000499.1, read as the reverse complement.
CGCGACGCGCGGCAAGCTCACGATGCTGCCGTTCATCATGCGCGCCGTGGTGCTGGCCGTGCGCGACTTCCCGCAGATGAACGCGCGCTTCGACGACGAGGCCGGCGTGGTCACGCGCCACGCCGCGGTGCACCTGGGCATGGCCACGCAGACCGATGCCGGCCTGATGGTGCCGGTGCTGCAGCATGCCGAGACACTGGACCTGTGGGCCACCGCCGCCGAGGTCTCGCGCCTGGCCGCGGGCGCGCGCACGGGCAAGAGCGCGCGCGAGGAACTCACCGGCTCGACGATCACGATCACCAGCCTCGGCGCGCTGGGCGGCATCGTCACGACGCCGGTGATCAACTCGCCGGAGGTGGCCATCGTCGGCGTCAACCGCGTCGTCGAGCGCCCGATGATCCGCGACGGCCTGGTCGTCGCGCGCAAGATGATGAACCTGTCGTCGTCG
>DATCRO010000498.1:0-15160 GCA_036569025.1 Burkholderiaceae bacterium | reverse complement strand
CGAACTCGAGTGGCCGATCGCCCTGCTGCTGACGGTCGTGTGGGTGATCTACGCGATCGTCTTCTTCGGCACCATCGGCATCCGCAAGGTGCGCCACATCTACGTGGCCAACTGGTTCTACGGCGCCTTCATCATCGCGGTCGCGCTGCTGCACATCGTCAACAGCGCCGAGATCCCGGTCGGGCCGCTGAAGAGCTACTCGGTGTACTCGGGCGTGCAGGACGCGATGGTGCAGTGGTGGTACGGCCACAACGCGGTGGGCTTCTTCCTGACGGCCGGGTTCCTCGGGATGATGTACTACTTCATCCCCAAGCAGGCCGAGCGCCCGGTCTACAGCTATCGGCTGTCGATCGTGCACTTCTGGGCGCTGATCTTCACCTACATGTGGGCGGGCCCGCACCACCTGCACTACACGGCGCTGCCGGACTGGGTGCAGAGCGTGGGCATGATGTTCTCGCTGGTGCTGCTGGCGCCCAGCTGGGGCGGCATGATCAACGGGATCATGACCTTGTCGGGCGCCTGGCACAAGCTGCGCGACGACCCGATCATGAAGTTCCTGATCGTGAGCCTGTCGTTCTACGGCATGTCGACCTTCGAGGGCCCGATGATGTCGATCAAAACGGTCAACTCGCTGTCGCACTACACGGACTGGGGCATCGCCCACGTCCATTCGGGCGCCCTCGGCTGGGTGGGCCTGATCACGATGGGGTCGCTGTACTACCTGATCCCGCGCATGTTCGGCCTGCACCAGATGTACAGCGTGCGCGCCATCGAGCTGCACTTCTGGATCTCCACCATCGGCATCGTGCTGTACATCGCCTCGATGTGGAGCGCCGGCGTCATGGAAGGCGTGATGTGGCGCAGCGTCAACAACGACGGCACGCTCGCGTACAGCTTCGTCGAGGTGGTCAAGGCCACGTTCCCCTTCTACGTCGTGCGCCTGGGTGGGGGCCTGCTGTACCTGGCCGGCATGCTCGTCATGGCCTGGAACACGTGGAAGACCGCGACGATCGGCCGCTACCAGCCCGTGCGCATCCCGCTGGCCGTGGCGAACGCCTGACCTCTGAAAAGGAAACCGACATGGCCAACGATGCCGCGACGACCCGGCCCGGGTTCTCGCACGCCAGGATCGAGACCAACAACTTCCTCATGATCGTGCTGATCCTCGTGGTCGTCGCGATCGGGGGACTGGTCGAGATCGTCCCGCTGTTCTTCCAGCGCTCCACCACGCAGCCGGTCGAGGGACTCAAGCCCTACACGGCGCTCCAGCTGGCCGGGCGCGACGTCTACCTGCGCGAAGGCTGCTACGGCTGCCACTCGCAGATGATCCGCCCGCTGCGCGCCGAGACGCTGCGCTACGGCCATTACTCGATGGCCGGGGAGTCCGTCTATGACCACCCGTTCCAGTGGGGCAGCAAGCGCACCGGGCCCGACCTGGCCCGGGTCGGCGGCAAGTACAGCGACGACTGGCATCGCCTGCACCTGGAGAACCCGCGCGACGTGGTGCCCGAGTCCAACATGCCGGCCTACCCCTGGCTGCTGACGGGCAAGGTCGATCCGGCCGGGATGGCGCCGCGCATGCGCGCGCTGCGCACGGTCGGCGTGCCGTACACCGACGCCGACATCACTGGCGCCGCGGCAGAGGTCGCGGGCAAGACCGACGAGGACGCGCTCATCGCCTACCTGCAGGTGCTCGGCACCGCCGTCAAGTGAGGACCCTGGCCATGGATCTCGATCTCGTGCGCTACGCCGTCACCGTCCTGTCCTTCGTGCTGTTCGCGGGCATCGTCGCGTGGGCGCTGTCGCCGCGCAACCGCCCGGCCTTCGACGAGGCCCAGCAACTGCCCTTCCTCGACTCCGGAGACGCCCCATGAGCGACTTCTTCTCGGCCGGCTGGTCGGTCTACATCGGCGTGGCCACCATCGCCAGCCTGCTCGGCTGCCTCGCGCTGCTCGTGATCACGAGCCGCGCCCGCGTCAACCCGAAGGACGACACCGGCCACGTGTGGGACCATGACCTGCGCGAGCTGAACAACCCGATGCCGCGCTGGTGGATGGCGCTGTTCGTCATCACGATCGTGTTCGCGTTCGGGTACCTCACCCTGTATCCCGGCCTGGGCAGCTCGAAAGGACTGCTCGGCTGGAGCAGCGCGTCGGCCTACCGCGACGAGCAGGCCCAGGCCGACGCGCAGCTCGCCACGGTGTACGCCAGATACGCATCGACCCCCGCGCCCGAGCTTGCGCAAGACAAGGGCGCCATGGCCATCGGGGAGCGCCTGTTCATGAACAACTGCTCCGGCTGCCACGGCTCGGACGCGCGCGGCGGCAAGGGCTTCCCGAACCTGACCGACAGCGACTGGCTCTACGGCGGCAGCCCGGAGACCATCGTCGAGACCATCACGCACGGCCGCCAGGGCACGATGCCGTCGATGGCCGCCGCGGTGGGCACGCCCGACGACGTGCGCAACGTGGCGGAGTACGTGCTGAGCCTGTCGGGCAGCCCGCACGATGCGACGGCCGCGGCGGCCGGCCAGACCAGGTTCATCGTCTGCGCCGGCTGCCATGGGATCGATGGCAAGGGCAACCAGGCCGTCGGTGCGCCCAACCTCACCGACGCCATCTGGCTGCACGGCACCGGCCGGGAAGCGATCGTGCGCATGATCGACAACGGCAAGACCAACGTCATGCCCGCGCAGGAGCATCGCCTCGCCCCGGCGCAGATCCACGTGGTCGGGGCCTACGTGTGGAGCCTGTCGAACGGCGGCTCGAAGAACTGAGCATGGGGACGAGCGCATGAGCAGCGAACCTCGGGCGGTCGGCGTCGCGCCGCACCGGGTGATCCCCATCGCCGCCGACCCGGCGACCGGGCTGTACCGCGCCGAGAAGAAGATCCACCCGCGCGAGATCCACGGCCGCTTCGCCACCTGGCGCTGGATCCTCGTCGCCGCCACGCAGCTGGCCTTCTACGGCCTGCCCTGGCTCGAATGGAACGGGCGCCAGGCGCTCCTGTTCGATCTCGCCGCCCGCCGTTTCTACATCTTCGGCCTCGTCCTGTATCCGCAGGACTTCGTCTACCTCGCGGCGCTGCTGATCGTCAGCGCCTATTCGCTGTTCCTGTTCACGGCGGTCGCGGGACGACTTTGGTGCGGCTTCGCCTGCCCGCAGACGGTCTACACCGAGATGTTCCTGTGGATCGAGCGCCGCTTCGAGGGCGACCGCAGCGCGCGGCTGCGCCTGGACGCGGCGCCCTGGACCGTCGACAAGGCGTGGCGCAAGTCGGGCAAGCAGGCCGCCTGGATCGCGCTCTCCCTGTGGACCGGCTTCACCTTCGTCGGCTTCTTCACGCCGATCCGCACGCTGACGCAGGAGAGCGTCGCCCTGTCGTTCGGCGCGTGGGAGTGGTTCTGGATCCTGTTCTACGGCTTCGCCACCTACGGCAATGCCGGCTGGATGCGCGAGCAGGTGTGCAAGTACATGTGCCCGTACGCGCGCTTCCAGAGCGCCATGTTCGACCGCGACACGATGATCGTGACCTATGACGGCGCCCGCGGCGAGCCGCGCGGCCCGCGTGCGAAATCGCTGGCGCATGCCGAGCTGGCTGCCGCCGGCAAGGGCGAGTGCATCGACTGCACGATGTGCGTCCAGGTCTGCCCCACCGGCATCGACATCCGCAAGGGCCTGCAATACGAATGCATCGGCTGCGCCGCCTGCATCGACGCCTGCGACGCCGTGATGGACAAGGTGAATTACCCGCGCGGGTTGATCCGCTTCACGACGGAGAACGGCCTCGAGCGCGGATGGACGAGGACGCAGATGCTGCGCCGCGTGCTGCGGCCCCGGGTGCTGATCTATGGCGGCGTACTGCTGCTCATCGTGATGGCCATCTCCACGAATCTCGCGCTTCGGCGTCCTTATCGTGTCGACGTGCTGCGCGACCGCGCAACGCTGGCGCGCGAGGTCGCCGGCGGCCGCATCGAGAACGTCTACCGCCTGCAGGTCATGAACGCCGCCGAGTCGCGGCAGCACTTCCATGTCGCCGTCTCGGGGCTGGACGGCATCGCCATCGCCTCGGACCCCGTGCTGGATGTGGACGCGACCGGCGAACGATCGCTCGCGGTCCGCGTGCAGGTCCCGCCGGAGACCGCCGGGCGCACCGGAGCCGGCGCCCATCCGATCCGCTTCGAGATCCGCCGCGACGGCGACGAGCGCACGCCCCTGGTCGAGCGCTCGACCTTCCTGATCCCCCGCTGAACGAGGAGACCGCCATGTCCCGACCCGTTGCCTCTGCGCCTCCGGCGCCCGTCGCCTGGTGGTGCTTCCCGACCGGATGGCTGGCGCTCGGCCTGCCGCTGGTCGCGGTCGTGGCATCGACGCTGTCGGCCGCGATCGCCATCCGGGGCGCCGACCCGGTCATCGACGGTCATCGCGCCCCCTCGCGCCAGGCAGCCGAGGAGCAGGCCGAGCATGGCGCGCAAGCCGAGGCGCGGTTGCCGGCCGAGCTGGCGCGCAACCATGCCTCGATGCGAAAGTGATGCGGAGCAACGACGGGAGCAGGTCATGCGGTGTCGCGTCCTCACCATCCTCTGGCCGTCGTTCCTGATGGCCATCGTCCTGGACGGCCTCGTTTTCTCCGCCGTCGATCCGGCCGAAGCCGGCCTCGACCAGTGGGCCCGGAGCATGTCGCCGCTCGGCTTCTACACGCTGGGATTCCTGCTGTTCTGGAGCATCATCGCGTGCGCCAGCGGCATGACCGCCCTGCTCGTGGTCGAACAGGACGGCCCGCCGCCTTGACGCGGCGCAAGCGAGCCGGTCGTCGCACGCCGCACCATCGGGGGCATGCACGCATCCGTCATCCCGATCGCCGAGCGCCCGTCCGCGCCGCCTGCGGCCCTCCTGCGACGCATCCAGGGCCCCGGCCCCCGCTACACCTCCTATCCCACCGCGGATCGATTCCACGAGCACTTCGGCGCCAGGGAACTCGAGGCGGCCCTGCGCGCGCGGCGCGAGCTGTCCTACAGGAGCGTCTGCACGCCGCTGTCGCTCTACGTGCACATCCCGTTCTGCGAGTCCGTCTGCTACTACTGCGCGTGCAACAAGGTGATCACCCGCCACCATGAGCGGGCCGGGCAGTACCTCGACGCCCTCGACGTGGAAGTGGCGCTGGTCAACGACCAGGTGGGCGCGTGCCGCACCGTGTCGCAGCTGCATCTGGGCGGCGGCTCGCCGACATTCCTCACGGACGCCGAACTCGACCGGCTGATGGCGACGATCCGCCGATCCTTCTTCCTCGCGCCTGATGCGGAGATCTCGATCGAGGTTGATCCGCGCACGGTGGACGCGGCGCGCCTGATGCACCTGCGCGACGCCGGCTTCAACCGGATCAGCTTCGGCGTGCAGGACTTCGATCCCGGCGTGCAGCGCGCCGTCCATCGAGAACAGCCCTTCGCGCAGGTGCAGGCGCTGATGCGCTCGGCACGCGAGGCCGGATTCGCGTCGATCAACGTGGACCTGATCTACGGCCTGCCACGCCAGACGCCCGAGACCTTCCGCCGCACGCTGCAGCAGGTGGCCGGCCTGCGCCCCGACCGGATCGCGGCATACGGCTACGCACACCTGCCCGTGCGCTTCAAGCCGCAACGCCGCATCCATGCCGACGAGCTGCCCGACGGGCCGCAGCGCGTCGCCATGCTCGGCGACGCCTTGGCGATCTTCGGCGCCGCGGGGTACGACTACATCGGCATGGACCACTTCGCCCTGGCGACCGACAGCCTGGCCGTGGCCAGGCGCGAAGGCCGCCTCCACCGCAATTTCCAGGGCTACAGCACGCACCCGGACTGCGACCTGATCGGCCTGGGCGTCTCGGCGATCGGCCGCGTGGGCGACTGCTACTACCAGAACGACAAGACGCTGGACGCCTACTATGCGGCGCTCGAGGCCAACCGGCTGCCGGTGGCGCGCGGCCTGGTGCTCGATTTCGACGACCGCGTCCGGCGCGACATCATCATGGCGCTCATGTGCCATGGACGAGTCGACTTCGACGACGTGCGCAGGCAACATGGCGTCGACATGCGCAAGGTGTGCGCCGGCGAACTGGTGCGGCTCGCCCCCCTGGCCGCCGAGGGCCTCGTCGAACTGCACGAAGGCGGGATCCGCGTCACGCCGAGCGGCTGGTACGTCGTGCGGGCGATCGCCATGGTGTTCGACCGGCACCTCGACGGGGGCGCGGCGCGCGAGCGCTTCTCGCGCATCGTCTAGGGCCTGTTCACACCCAATGCGTGCCCTCGTGAACGTCGCGCTGGTCGCCGCCGGATTCGCGCTCGGCGCCGCGGCCGCCCCGCACTGCGCCCTCATGTGCGGCGCGCCGTGCGCGGCCGTCACGCGCGGCCGCGCGCGCGAAGGCACGCTGTTCCATGTGGGCCGCCTCGCCGGCTATGCGGCGGCCGGCGCCGTCGCCGCGAGCGCCCTGGCCGTCATCGCCGCATGGCTGTCGGCCAAGCCGTGGCTGGCGCCGCTGTGGACGCTCGTCCAGCTTGCATTCCTGGCCCTGGGCGCGTGGTGGCTGGCGACGGGCCGGATGCCCGCCCGGTTGTTGCGCGAGGGCCAGTCACCCGCCGTGGATCGACGGCCCTGCGCACCCTGGCGGTCGGCGGGGGCCGGGCTCGCCTGGGTGGCGTGGCCCTGCGGCGTCCTGCAAGGCGCCCTGCTGATGGCGACGCTCGGCGGCGACGCCGCGGGCGGTGCCGCCGTGATGGCGGCTTTCGCGCTCGCCTCCGCGCCGGGACTGCTGGCCGCGCCTGCGCTCTGGGCCGTCTGGCGCCGGTTCGCCGGGCGCGGCCGCGATGCCGCGCAGGTGCTGGGCTACCGGGTCGCCGGCGCCGCGCTCTGCGCCACGGCGTCGATCGCCCTGGTCCATACGCTCCATGACCGGATCGCCGTCCTGTGCCGCACCTGAGGCGAGGCCGTTCAACGCTCGACGAACGCCCGCTCGATGACGTAGCTGCCCGGCTCGGACGCGTGGCCTTCGACGAAGCCGAGCCCTTCGAGCACGGCGCGCGTGTCCGACAGCATCGCCGCGCTGCCGCACAGCATGCAACGATCGCGCGCCGGGTCGAGCAGCGGAAGGCCGAGATCCCTCTCCAACGCGCCGCGCATCATCAGGTCCGGGATGCGGCCGCTTCGCTCGAACGGCTCGCGGGTGACGAGCGGGCAATAAAGCAGCCTGGCCCGGACGAGCTCGCCGAGCCACGGGCTCTGCGGAAGCTGGTGTCGCAGGAAATCCGCATACGCCAGGTCGCGCACCCTCCGGACGCCGTGCACGAGCACCACGCGCTCGAACTGGCCGTAGGTCTCGGGGTCTCGCACCAGGCTCAGGAAGGGGGCGAGTCCGGTACCGGTGGCCAGCAGCCACAGCGCGCGGCCGGGCAGGAGGTTCTGCAGCAGCAAGGTCCCCGTCGGCTTGTTGCCGAGCAGCACCTGGTCGCCCGGATCGATGTGCTGCAGGCGCGACGTCAAGGCACCGTCGGGCACCTTGATGCTGAAGAACTCGAGTTCCGGGTCGTACGCCGAACTCGCGATGCTGTAGGCCCGCATCAAGGGGCGGCCGTCGACCATCAAGCCGAGCATCACGAATTGACCGCTGGTGAAGCGGAATCCGGGGTCGCGCGTCGTGGTGAAGGAGAACAGGCGTTCGGTCCAGTGGCGCACGGACAGCACCGTCGCCTCGTTGAAGGTTCCCATCGATATGGCTCCAGGTTGCGCCAAGCATCGGCGGTCGGGGCCGGCCTGTCCTTGCGCCGGAACAAGCGGCGCCATCGAGCCTGTCGCCGAATGTCGTTGACGCAGGACAAGCCGTGGCCGGACTCGATGCCTTGAAATGAGACTTCAACCACCGTGCCCGGCTGCGCTGCGGCGCATCCGCAGCACCACCTCGTTCATCGACAGGCCCGTTCATGACCTCGCACCCCCATTCCAACCCGGCCGCCGCCCGCGCCGAGCGCGCGCGCGAGCGCCAGCACCACGACCAGGCCCATCTGGCTCGTCACCACGCCGAAGTTCTCCGGTCCGTGCGCCAGCTGCGCCAGTTGGCGGCCCGCGTCGAGCAAGGCGGGCCGGACGCTCATTCCCGCCGCCTCGCCGCCGCGATCATCGGCCGCATGGACGAGCTCGTGCCAGACGTCCTGACCCGGGAAGCGCGAGCGCTGTCGCCCGCCGCCGGCGCCGACGACGAGCCGTGGGCGCGGCAGGCCGCCGACCAGCTGCGCGCCGACCACGGGTGGATCTCGACGAACTGGTACGAGCTGCGTCCCCGGCTGGACGGCGTGGCGCGCGAGCAGTCCTGGGTGGACGTCGATCAGCTGCGAGACGCCGCCGACCTGTTCTGCACCCTGCTGACGGAACACGTCGGCCTGGCGACGACGCTGCTGGAACGCAGCGGGCGGCGCGCCGAGTTCGAGGCCGGCGCCGCCGTGCACTGACCGAAGCGGACAGGCAGCCATCGCCTGGACGATGCTGCGCGATGCTCGGCAAGCGACGTCAGGCCTCGAAGGCAGGAGGCATGGTTCCTTGCCCTCCGGCCGCAAGTCATGCGATCTGCACGGGCCGCATGCCGATCCCGGCCATCCATGGCGTGAACCAGGCGATCGGCAGATCGACGTCGCCATCGCGTGAGCCCGGCAGCACGGGCCGCCCGAGATCGAGCAGCATCTTGACGGTCTCCATCTGGCACTGCATCAGCGCCGACAGCCATTCGCCCTGCGTGCGGGCCGCATCGTCGATCGCCTCCTGCAGGCCGGCGCCCGCCAGCTCGATCCACTCCGCCCAGGTGCGCGCCGAGGCGGCCCGGCTGGCGACGGTCTGCAGCAGGGCTCCGAGGCCGGCCAGGCTGGTGGCCTCGATGCGTTCGACCTGCCGGACCCACTCGATGCAGCTCGAGGCGAAGGCATCGTGATGCTGGCTCGCGTCGGCCTCTGTCACGAACTCCTGGGCCGCCGGGGGGTAGGCGCCGCTGTCGGCGGAACGCTGTCGTCTGGTCATCATGGGTCTCCGGAATGAAGGCGCTGTCGCCGTGCTCCACTTGATCTGCGATCAGGCCATGTGCTGGCCGCCGTTGATCGCCAGGTTGGCGCCCGTGACGAAGCCGCCTCGCTCCGACACGAGGTAGCCGATCAACTGCGCCACTTCATCGGGCTCGCCAAGCCGCCCGGCCGGGATCTGCGGCAGGATCCGGCCTTCCAGGATCTCGACGGGCACCTTCTCCACCATGGCCGTGCGCAGGTAGCCGGGCGAGACCGTGTTCACGGTGATGCCCTTGCGCGCGAACTCGATGGCCAGCGACTTCGTGAAGCCGTGGATGCCCGCCTTGGAGGCGACATAGTTGGCCTGGCCGAACGCCCCGCGCTGGCCGTTGACGGACGAGATGTTGACGATGCGTCCCCACCTGGCCGCGAGCATGTCCTCGATGACGGGCTTGGTCATGTTGAACATCGAGTCGAGGTTCACCCGCAGCACGCGCTGCCACTGCTCGCGCGTCATCTTGGCGAAGCTCGCGTCCTGCGTGATGCCCGCGTTGTTGACCAGCACCGAGACCGGGCCGTGACGCCCGCGGATCGTCTCGACCGCCCGGCTGCAGGCGTCGAAGTCGGCGACATCCACCGGCTCGGCGGCGAAGGCGTAGCCCTCGCGCTCGCGATCGGCCAGCCAGGCACCGACACGGTCGTTGCCCGGCGTGTGCAGCGCCACCACGGCGAAGCCGTCGTCGGCGAGGCGCTTGCAGATGGCCTGGCCGAGGCCGCCCGTGCCGCCCGTGACGAGGGCGAGGCGCTTGTCGTTGCTCATCGGTGGACTCCTTCGATGGGTACGGCTGCCGAAGCGGTGGCAACCGTCCCCACAGGCTAGGCGAACCGTTGGGCATCGCCTTGCGCGGGCGCAATGTCGTCCGCGGCGCCGCCCGAGGATTTCCGTGCCCCGCTCGCTACGACAGCGGCCGATTGACGAAGCTCAACGCGCCGGCGCCGCGGCAATCGCATGCTGGACGCATCGCAACCGCCCCATCATGAGCAGCCACCATGGAAGTCGAGACCCAGCAACACCTGACCAACCTGCGCCAGCTGCTCGCCTATCGGGTGCGCGAACTCGAATCCGAGCGTCATGCGGCCGCCATCGAGCGCGCGCAGAGCGCATCGGAGATCGACGGCGCGACGGTGCTCGATCGCAAGGACGAGGCCGAGGCCGAGCTGCGGGAACAGGAAGCGTCGCGCACGGAACAGCATGCCCTCTCGGACCTGCAGCGCTGTCGGGCCGCGCTGCAACGCCTGGACGACGGCGTCTACGGCGATTGCGCCGACTGCGAGCAACCCATTCCGCTCGCACGCCTGATGGTGCAGCCCGAGGCCGAGCGCTGCGCGCCCTGCCAGTCCGCCTGGGAGCGCCGCCACCCGACGGCGGGCTGAGCTGCCGCGCCGGCGTCAGCCAGCCTGGCCGAACACACCGCCCAGCCGCGCCCGGCGCTCGAAGAAGCTGCGGGCGAACGCCACGAGTTCGGCGTCGGTCTGGTGATCGACGACCTCGAAGGCCGCGACGCGATGCGCGGTGTCCGGGCGATGCTTGTGCAGGTAGCGCTCGAAGTCGGCCATCGCATGCCGTGCGCCGACGACCAGCGCGTCGTCGTGGGCGTCGATCGCGTCGCAGACGGAGGCGAAGAATTCGTGCGCGTCGCGCACGTCGCTGCGGTGGCGGCCCGTGTCGTGCGTCCGCGCATGCAGCCGCTGCGCGCCGGCGGTCGGCTGCCCGAGCGCAAGGAGCTCGGCCCGCGCGTGGTCGATGCGGACGACGGCCTGGGATGCGGTCATGTGTCTTGCCCTCTGGTGAAGAAGAAGACATCGTCGGCGCACCAGGCACGGCCGGCCTTGCGTCTGGTCAAGTGCAAGGCTCACGCCGGAATGCGCGACCGCACCGGACGCCCATGCCGGCCTTTGCCGCGGCCTTGCGCGCCCTTCCTGAAGGCGCGCTTCGCGATTTCCGCCGAGACGAGATAAGCGCATGCGAGCCCGGCGATCGCGCCCAGCAGGGACACCGGCGGTGCGACGAATCCCAGGAGGATCCCCACCGGCGTGAAAGGCAACACGACGGCCAGCCCGAGGACGCCGATGGCGCCGGCCGTCAGCCAGGGGTGGGGGCGGCTGGCCCACGGCAGGCCGCGCGTGCGCAGGACGAAGATCACCAGTACCTGCGTCGCGAGCGATTCGATGAACCAACCCGTCCGGAAAACGGCCTCGCCGCCGCCGAAGCCTGCGCGCAGCAGCCAGAACGTGGCGAGGTCAAAGACCGAGCTGAGCGCGCCGAACAGCACGGTGAAGCGACGGATGAACCCGGGATCCCAGTCATGCGGACGCACCAGCTCCGCGGCGTCCACCTCGTCGAACGGGATCGCGATCTCGGAGACGTCGTACAGCAGGTTGTTCAGCAGGATCTGCACGGGCAGCATCGGCAGGAACGGCAGCGCCAGCGAGGCGGCCGCCATGCTCAGCATGTTCCCGAAGTTCGAGCTCGTGGCCATCATGATGTACTTCATGACGTTGGCGAAGGTGCGGCGCCCCTCGACCACCGCGTCCCCCAGCACGGCCAGGTCCCGCCGCAGAAGGATCATGTCGGCCGCCTCCTTGGCGACGTCGACGGCGCCGTCGACCGAGATGCCGACGTCGGCCTCGTGCAGCGACGGCGCATCGTTGACGCCGTCGCCGAGGAAGCCGACCACGTGTCCCCGGCCGCGCAGCGCGCGCAGGACGCGGCATTTCTGCGCCGGCGACACACGGCAGAAGACGTCCGTGCGCCTGGCCTGCACGGCCAGCGCGGGGTCGTCGAGCGCTTCGACCTGTGCGCCGGTCAGCAGGCGCTTCACGGGCAGCCCGACCTGGGCGCACACGTGGCGTGCCACCCCCTCGTTGTCGCCCGTCACCACCTTGACCTGCACGTGCAGCGCATGCAGCCGTGCCAGCGCCTCGCGCACGCCCGCCTTGGGCGGGTCCAGGAAGACGAGGAAGCCACAGAAGACGAGCTCGCCCTCGTCGCCCGCGCAGGCCTGCAGCCGGTCCGCAGGCAGCTCGCGCCATGCGACCGCCAGCACCCGCATGCCGTCCCGCGCGAGCGCGTCGAACCGTTCCCTGGCGGCGGCGCGCGCGGCGGCGTCGAGCGGTGTGGCCTGGCTCGCGCGTTCGATCGACGTGCACGCCGCGAGCACGTCCTCCGGCGCACCCTTGACTACCAGCAGGTGCCGGCCGTCATGCTCCACCAGCACGGAGACGCGGCGCCGCTCGAAGCCGAACGGCAGCTCGTCGAGCTTGCGCCAGCGGTCGGCGCCCTGCCCGGGCGCCGCGAGGATGGCCTCGTCGAGCGGGCTTCGAAGCCCCGACTCGAAGTGGCTGTTGATCCATGCCAGCTCCAGCACGCGCGCGCTTTCGTGGCCGTCGCCGTCGATGTGCCTTTCCAGGCGGACGCGGGCCTCGGTCAGCGTCCCCGTCTTGTCCGTGCACAGCACGTCCATGCTGCCCAGGTTCTGGATCGCCGCGAGCCGCTTGACGACGACCTCGCGCGCAGCCATCCGCATGGCGCCACGCGACAGCGTCACCGAGACGATCATCGGCAGCAGCTCGGGCGTGAGGCCGACGGCAAGCGCGATCGCGAAGAGAAAGGTCTCGGCGACCGGCCGGTGCGCCAGCAGGTTCACGAACACGACGAACAGCACGAGCATGGTCGTGAGCTTGACCACCATCTCGCCGAAGCCCCGGGTGCCGCGCTCGAAGGCCGTGGGCGGCGGCACCTGGCGCAGCGTGGCCGCCACGTCACCCAGGAACGACCGGCTGCCCGTGCGGCAGACCAGCATGCGGGCGCTGCCGCTGAGTACCGAGGATCCCATGAACGCGGCGTTCGTCGCCGAACCGAGCTCGCCGTCGTGACTCGCGGCCTCGCCGGCGTGCTTCTCGACCGGCCACGATTCCCCGGTGAGCGCCGATTGCCGCACGAAGAAGTCACGCGCCTCGAGCAAGCGTCCATCGGCCGGCACGAGATCGCCCGCAGCCAGAAGGACGACGTCCCCGGGAACGACGTCCGCAGCGGGAAGGCGGCATTCGCGCCCGTCGCGCAGCACGGCAGCCGTCAGCCCGACCGACTCCCGCAGCCGGCGCGCCGCGTCGCCCGCCCGGCGCTCCTGCACGAAGTCGAGCGAGACGCTGCCCAGCACGATGACGGCGATGACGACCGCGCTGGTGCGGTCCCCGACCAGCGCCGAGCCGATGCAGGCGACCAGCAGCAGCAGGACGAGCGGGCTGCGCAGGTGGGACAGGAAGTCCAGCCAGGCGGGCAGGCGTCCCGCTTCCACGAGTTCGTTCGATCCGAAGCGCTCGAGGCGAGCAGCCGCCTCGGTCGATGGCAGTCCGCCGACGCCGCACGCGAGTCCGGCGGTGCACCGGTCGAGCGGTCGATCCCAGAACGACTCGGTGCAAGCGGGCTGGTCCATGTCATCTCCGTGCCGGCGAGACGCGACGCCACGTCCCAGGACGGCGAGCATGGCGTGCCGCAGCCGGCCTGGCCTTGAGGCGTCGCAAGCCGGCGCCTTGCCGATCTCACTTCAGGGAACGAGCACGGCCGCGCCGACGAGCCGGCCCTCGCGCAGGTCGGCCAGGGCCTCATTGGCACGTGCGAGCGGGTAGCTCGTCGTCGTCACCGCGAGCGGCATGCCCGCGACCACCGCCATGAATTCGCGTGCATCGCGTCGGGTCAGGTTCGCGACCGACGTGATGCTGCGCTCGCCCCACAGCCGCTCGTACGGGAACGACGGGATGTCGCTCATGTGGATGCCGCCGCACACGACGCGTCCGCCCTTGCGCACCGCCGACAGCGCCAGGGGCACCAGTTCGCCGGCCGGCGCGAACAGGATCGCGGCATCGAGCGCGATGGGCGGGCGCTCGTCGGACGCACCGGCCCAGGCGGCACCCAGCCGTCGAGCCAGCGCCTGGGCGGCGCTGTCGCCGCGGCGGGTGAAGGCATGGACGCGCATGCCGCGATGGACCGCCACCTGGGCGATCAGGTGCGCCGCGGCGCCGAAACCGTAGAGGCCCAGGTCGCGCACCTCGTCGCCCGCGGCCTGGAGCGAACGCCAGCCGATCAGGCCGGCGCACAGGAGCGGCGCCAGGTGGACGTCGTCGAGCGCGGTCGAGCCGGGCGCCGGCAGCTCGATGCAGTATTCCGCATTGGCCAGGACATGCGTGGCGAAGCCGCCGTCGCGCGTGTAGCCCGTGAACTCCGGCGTGTCGCACAGGTTCTCCCGGTCGCGTCGGCAGAAGTCGCAATGCCCGCAAGTACCGCCGAGCCAGGGCACGCCGACGCGCTGCCCGATCGACGGCGAGCGCACGCCCTGTCCGACGGCTTGGACGACGCCGACGATCTCGTGACCGGGCACCACCGGTCCGCGCCACGGCAGGTCGCCGTCGACGACGTGCAGGTCGGTACGGCAGACGGCGCAGGCCAGGACGCGCAAGCGGACCTCCCCGGCCCGGGGCGGCGGCACAGGACGCTCGCGCTCCACCAGCGAATCGCCCGGCTGTTCCAGAACCATTGCTCGCATGTCGATCTCCGGCCCGGCAAGGGGCTCGACAACCGCCATCAGCGGGGTCTCAGGCCACCTGCACCCCGGCAAGTCCCATTCCGGCGACCAGCCTGCGTGCGCGCGCCACGTCGACCGCCGGCCCATGGACAAAGACGAGGAAGCGTCGCGCCATCACGGCGTCCTCGCAGTGCTGCGCCGCCTCGACCGGCAGCCCCAGTCCGGTCAGGGCCGCGACGATCGCGGAGAAGCCGCCCCCGAGCATGGCGCCTTCCAACGCCGAGATCAACAGCGTGACGATCGGCCCCATGGCGATGACGGACCCGACGGGCGGCACGATCAGCACGACTCCCACGGCCAGGCCGCCGAGCGCGCCCCAGACACTGCCGCGACCACCCCACTCCTTCACGCGCTCGTCCAGCGTATGCGGGCTGGACAGCGCCGCGCCGCTGCCCACGATGGAGAGCTGCACCGGCTCGAACCCCTGGCTTGCAAGCCCGTTCGTCACCTGCTGGGCGAGCGCCAAGGTGTCGCAGAACGCGGCGATCGGATCGGAGGACTGCAC
>DATCRO010000497.1:0-3958 GCA_036569025.1 Burkholderiaceae bacterium | reverse complement strand
GGCGAGGCGCGCGTGCCCGTCGTCGTGCTGCTGCACGGCTCGGAGCACGACTCCGCGCTCGACTTCGATTCGCTGCAGCGCCGCCTGCCCGCCGAGGGCGTCGGCGCCTTCGTCTACGACAAGCGCGGCACCGGCGTATCCGGCGGCCAGTACACGCAGGACTACGAGCAGCTCGCGCGCGACGCCGTCGCCGCGCTCGCGCAGGCGCGCAAGCTCGGCGGCGAGCGCGTCGGCCGCATCGGCTTCGAGGGCCCCAGCCAGGGCGGCTGGGTGGCGCCGATCGCCGCGACGCACGCGGACGTCGACTTCGTCATGGTGGCCTTCGGCCTGGCCGTGTCGGTGCTCGAGGAGGACCGCTCGGCCGTCGCCAAGAACATGGCCGACCACCATCACTCGGCCGAGGACACGGCCAAGGCGATGGCGCTGGTCGACGCCGCCGACGCGCTGCTGCTCGACCCGACGCTGGCCACGTACGACCGCTTCGCCGCCGTGCGCGATCCGCTGCGCAAGGAGCCCTGGTACAAGGATGTGCACGGCGACATCGCCTGGGCCCTCCTGCCGGTGCAGCGCGACGAGGTGCTCGCGCTGGCCAGGAAGTTCGACTGGCATACCCCCTTCCCGTATGACCCGCTGGCCACCATCGCCGCCGTCAAGCCGCCGCAGCTGTGGGTGCTGGCCGAGGACGACGTCGACGCGCCGAGCGCCGAGACCGCCCGCCGCCTCGCGCTGCTGCGCATGGCCGGCCACCCGATCACCTCGGTCGTGTGGCCGCACACCGAGCATGGCATCTACGAGTACGAGACCGGCCCCGACGGCGAGCGCACGTCGCTGCGCCAGCCCGAGGGCTATCTCGCGCTGCTGGCCGACTTCGCGCGCGGCGTGCCGCTGGCACGGAAATACGGCGTGGTCACGCCGTCGCGGCCATAGACCGCGGGCGCGCCGGCCGTGCGCTATCCTGCACCGGCCACCTCCTCGAAAGCGCCTGCCATGACCAGCTCCCTGTCCGACCTCTTCGAGCAGCAACGCATCGAGAACGCCCGCCTCTCGGGGCAGATCGTGGCCCTGGAGATGGCGGTCAAGCTCCTGTTCATGCAGCACCCCAACCCGAATGCGCTGGCGGGCTTCTACTCCAAGGCGATTGACGGGCTGCTGGACATCACGCTGGCCACGCGCATGCCCGAAGAGATGCGCGACGCGCTGGACCAGGCGCGCAACGGGCTGCTGGAGGCGCTGCGGCAGCAGCCGACGCTGGGCGGCGGCTGAGCGCTGCCGGAGCGACCCGGCTCGCCGCGGTGGATCCTGCGACTGCGCGCAGGATGACAGGGGATGGGCGCGAGGCGACAGGTCGGTGCGGCACCGAGTGCGGAGCCGATCGCCGACCGTCCGCGACACACGGCCCGGGCCGGCTCGCGCTCAGGCCATGTCGGTCGCCGCGAAGGCGATGCGGGCGACCTCGTCGTCGGTCAGCGCGCAGCCGCCGGCGCGGCCGTTCTCGAACGCCTCGGCGCCGATCTGGGCGATGGCCAGTGCCGCCATGCGCTCGCTGGCCGCGGCCTCGTTGCGCTCGCGGCCCTCGGATTTCGCGCGGTAGCCCGCGTCGGAATAGCCGGCCAGCCACGCGGCGGCGCGCGGCCGGCGCTCGAGCGCGGCCAGCAGGGCGAGGTAGTCGGCGCAGTACGGCTGCATCTCGAACGCGGCGGCCTTGGCCCAGGCTGCCTGCAGCATCGCCCGGCCCGCGTCGAGTTCGTCGAGGGCGAGGTGGCAGGCGCCCAGGTTCAGGCGCGCGTAGGCCAGGATGTGCTCGTTGCGCGTGCCGCTCAGCTGCTCGATCAGCGCGCGGCCGGTGCGCGCGGCGGCATCGACGGCGCCGGATGCGAGCTCGGCGTCCATCAGGTTGTTCAGCGAGGTCTCGACGTCGTCGCCGAGCTGCGCCGCGATGGCCGCCGTGCGGCGGATCAACGCGAGCCGCGCCGTGGCGGCCTCGGGACCCGCATCGGAGCGGCTGAGGAAGAACGCGTGCGCCTCGAGGCCGACGTCCAGGCGCTGCGGCGGCCACGCGGGATCCTCGATGCGATCGAGCTCGTCGAGGGCGGACTTGAGCGCATCGGGCGACAGGTCGGCCAGGCTCGAGCCGCTGACCACCCACTGGGCGAGCGCGCGGTACAGCAGCCAGCGATCGGGCGCGGTGGCGTCGATCTCGCGCGCCAGCGACAGCGCGTGGTCGACCGCGGCGAAGGCGCGCCGCTTGCGCGGGTTCGTCCATGCGCGCGCGGTCGCGAGCGCGGCGCGCATGCGCAGCTCGGGCGTGCGCGAGAGTGTCGCCAGCGCGGTGCAGCTGTCGGCCAGGCCCATGCGGTCGGCATGCATGAAGCGGTTCATCGCGTGCAGCCAGGTGGCGCCGATGGTCAGCGCGCAGTCGGTCATGCCGGTGCGCACGGCCCAGGCCATCGCGTCGCTGGCGTTGGGGGCGTCGAGCTCCACCTCGCGCTTCCAGTCGACGACACGAAGCGCGCCGGAATGGCGCGTGTGCCAGTGCTCGTCGTACAGCTGCGCCAGCGCCAGCGCATGGCGTCGGCGCAGCGCGTCCTCCTCGCCCGCGCCGCGCAGCTGCTCGAGCGCCAGCGCGCGCGGCGAGGCGAGCATCCGATAGCGCGGCCGGGTGTCGTCCATGCCGCCGACCACGGCCACGAGCGAGCGGTCGACCAGGCCCGACAGCGCGTCCAGCACGGTCCATTCGTCCAGGCCGCCGGCGTGCGGCGGATCGGCCACGACGCGCTGGATCAGTGCCAGCGAGGTGCTGCCCGCGAACACCGACAGCCGTCGGAACACCGTCTGCTCGCGGTCGTTGAGCAGCCCGTGGCTCCACTCGAGCGCCGCGCGCAGCGTCTGGTGGCGCGCCGGCGCCGCGCGGTCGCGGCTCGTGGTGAGCACCTGCAGGCGATCCTGCATCGACGCGGCCAGCTGCTGGACGCCGAACATCGGCACGCGCGCGGCGGCCAGCTCGATGGCCAGCGCCAGGCCGTCGAGCGCCGCGCACAGCGCGATCGCCGCGGGCGCGTTGGCGTCGCTGAGCGCGAAGCGCGCGTCCGCGGCCTGCGCGCGGTCGACGAACAGCGCGACGGCGCCGAACTCGATCGCCTGTGACGCGGGCAGCGGCCCCTGGGGCACGGCCAGGGACTCGAGCCGGAACACGCGCTCGGCCGCCAGCTTCAGCGGCACCTGGCTGGTGACGATGATGCGCAGGCCCGGCGCGGCGTCCAGCAGCGTCTGCGCGACGAGCGCCACCTCGTCCAGCAGGTGTTCGGCGTTGTCGAACGCGATGAGCATCTGCAGCGGCGCCACGGCGCCGGCCAGGCCGGCCAGCGGCTCGCCGGCGGGCGGGCGCACGCCCAGGGCCGAGGCGATCGCGCCGGGCAGGGCGCCCGGGTCGGCCACCGTGGCCAGCTCGATCCAGCACACGCCATGCCGCCACGCCTCCTGCTGCGCGTGCAGGAACGCCTGCGCGAGGCGCGTCTTGCCCATGCCGCCGGCGCCCACCAGCGTGACCAGCCGGTGCGCGTCGACCAGCGCCGCCAGCGCGGCCAGGTCGCCGCCGCGGCCGATCAGCGGCGCCGGGCGCGCTGGCAGGTTGGTGCGCAGCGCGGGCGCTTCAGCGGCGGGCGGTGCGTCCGCGACCTGCGGCACGGCGTCGCGCGCGGACGGCTCGTGGCCGGCGGCCTCGAGGTGCGCCGTGAAGCGGTAGCCGCGGCCGGGGATGGTCGCGATCAGGTCGCCGCCCAGCACCTTGCGCAGCGCGCTGATCTGCGCGGCGAGGTTGTTCTCCTCGACGACCACGCCGGGCCAGACCTCGTCCATCAGCGCGTGCTTGGTGAGCAGCTGGCCAGGACGTCCGGCGAGCGCCAGCAGCAGGTCGAACGCGCGGGCCCCCAGCGTGGCGGGGACGCCGTCGGCCAGCAGG
>DATCRO010000496.1:0-4284 GCA_036569025.1 Burkholderiaceae bacterium | reverse complement strand
AGCCAGTACGGCGCCAGCCACGCCACCGGCTGGCCGCACGGATACGCCACGTACCCGAGCGCGACCATCGTCGTCTCGGCCACCAGGCCGATGGCGCACAGCGCGCCCACCAGCGCGAGCTCGGTCGCCGGCCGCGCGGAGATCGCCACGTGCCAGGCGACGGCCGCGGCCACGGCGGCCGTGCCCCACGCGGGCCGGCCGTGGGCGACGGCCAGAAGGCACGCGAACCACGCCGCCTCGAACACGGCCAGGTTCGCGAGCATGCGCCCGCGCGAGGGCCCGCGCGCGTCACGCGCGGCGCGCCCGCCCGCCCGCGGCAGCGCGTGCATGGCGTTCACGCGCGCTTCTCGAAAAGATAGTGGCTCACCCACCATTGCTGCCCGCCCTCGTGGCCGAACAGCTCGGCCACCGACATGAAGAACAGGCGCCAGCGCTGCCACCAGGTCTCGGCGGCCACGCCGTAGGTGGCGGCCATCAGCGGCATGAGCTCGTCGCGCGACTCGTCCATGCGCGCGAGCCAGGCCTCGGCGGTGCGCTGGTAGTGCGTGCCGTCCCAGCGCCAGCGCTGCAGCACGCGCAGGTCGTCCTGGAAATGCAGCGCGAGGCCGTCGGCGGGCATCATGCCGCCGGAGAAGAAGTGCCGGCTCATCCAGTCGCTGGCATCGCGCTCCTCGAACGCATACGGCGCTCCGCGCGTGACGAACACGTGCATGAAGAAGCGGCCGTCGGCCTTGAGCCAGCGCGCGACCCGGGCGAACATCTCGGGCCAGTTGCGCAGGTGCTCGAACATCTCCACCGAGACGACGCGGTCGAAGTGGCCGGGGCCGGCGTCGAACTGGTTGGCGTCGCAGGTGACGACGCGCAGGTTGGACAGTCCGCGCGCCAGCGCCGCGTCCTCGATGAAGCGGCGCTGCGAGTTCGAGTTGGACACCGCCGTGATGCGGCTGGCCGGATGGCGCTCGGCCATCCACAGGCTCAGCGAGCCCCAGCCGCAACCCAGCTCGAGCACGTCCTGCCCGTCGCGCAGGCCCGCGCGCTCGCAGGTGAGCGCCAGCGCGGCGGCCTCGGCCTGGGCGAGCGTCTCGACGCCCTCGCCCCACCAGCAGCAGCTGTACTTGCGGTGCGGGCCCAGCACGCGCGCGAAGAAGGCGGCCGGCACCTCGTAGTGCTGCTCGTTGGCCTTCTCGGGCAGCAGCGCCACCGGCGCGCGCCGCATCGCGTCGACGAAGGCCTGGCCGGCCTCCTCGGCGGCCTCGGCGTCGTCCGCGTGCATCTCGGCCAGGCGCTCGCGCAGCAGGCGGCGGATGCCCAGCCGGACGACGCGATCGGGCACCAGGCCCTGCTCGACCCAGCCGACGGCGCGGGCGGTGGTGGTGGTCATGCGGCAACTCCTCGTGACGGCGCTTCGATCTTCCGGATACGGAGAGCCGGGCGATCCGGATTCACCTCCCGGCAGCGGTCAGCGCGCTTCCTCGCGCCGCGCCAGCCGCAGCATCAGCAGCGCCGACACCACCGCCGCCGCGCCGCCGAGCGCCATGATCCAGCGCGTGGACAGCAGCGCGATCCAGCCGCCGGCCAGCGCCACGATCACGTTGGCGACGCAGAAGATCGTCGACAGCAGGCCCATGATGCGGCCCTGGCCATGCCCGGCGAAGCGCTCGGACATCCACGCCGGCATCACCGCGTTGTACAGCGCGGTCGGCACGCCCATCGCCATGATCACGCAGATGCCGAGCCAGCCGGGCAGCACCGCCATCAGGCTCAGGCACAGCGCCGCCACCAGCGCCAGGCGCGCGGCGCGGCGCAGCGGGTGCCGTCCGGGCGTGCCGCCGAAGCGGCCGGCCGCCACGCTGGCCAGCGTCATCGCGGCGCACTGGCCGGCGGTGACGAGCGCGATGCCGCGGCTGTCGAAGCCGGCGTTCTTGAGCATCCACATCGGCGAGAACTCGTAGAGCGTGTTCAGCGCCAGCGTGTAGGCCAGCTGCAGGCCGACGATCACGCCCAGCGCGCGATCGGCGCGCAGCAGCGCCAGCACGTTGCGATGCTGCAGCGCCTCGTCCAGCCCACCCGCCGGCCTGGGCGCCGCCGACGGCAGCCCGAGGAACAGGATCGCCACGCAGGGCAGCGTCATCACCGCGGCCAGCACGAAGGGCACGGGCTCGCCCAGCGGCAGCGTGAGGCCGCCCACCAGCGGCCCGAGCAGCCAGCCGGCGTAGAAGCAGGCGTTCAGCAGCGCGAACGCGCGGGTGCGGTCGATCTGCTCGTGCATGTCGGCCAGCATCGCGCGCGCGACGGCGGTGTTGCTCTCGACCAGCCCCGTGGCGAAGCGCGCCAGCGCGAACAGCGGATAGTCGCGCACGACCAGCGCGAACGCGGTCAGCAGGTGGCCGGCGAGCGTGGCCACCAGCGTCACCGCCAGCACCACGCGGCGCCCGTGGCGATCCGACAGCGGCCCCGAGAACAGGCTGCCGATCAGGATGCCCAGCGGATTGGCTGCCAGCGCGATGCCCATGAGCACGGACGGCTGCAGCCCCCCGAAGTGCGTGAAATCGTCGGCCGTGCCGCCGATGAAGATCGGCGCCAGGATCGGATACGGCATCGACACGCCCACCGTGCTCATGAGCCCCAGCAGGCAGACGGCGGCGAGGATCCAGTACGGGTGGCGGACGGGGGACGGCGAAGCCGGGCGGGCGATCGATGCCATGCGGCATTGTCGGCCCTCTGTCTAGGCGGCCAGGCCGGGTGGTCAAAAGTCAAACTATTCGATACCCCCTGGGGTGTCTAACCAGCGACTTGGAATACCCGAAAAAAGTCATTGCATCCCCACGCGGCCGTCGTAAACTGCAACGCGCTCCGGGGTGCATCCGCCAAGAGATGCTGAGACGACCATTGGATGGGTAATCTAGGTCGAACCCGAGAACTTGAACCGGTTAGTACCGGCGTAAGGAGAGCTGCACGAACCCGCATCCGGGCGTCCACGAGGCGCCCGCGCGCAAGGTCGGCGCACCGTCCGGAGCAAGAAGACTTGACCCCAGGACTGGAGCCTCGATGACCTTGCCTTCCGACACCCACGCGCTGCCCGCGCCCGACGCCGTCCCCCACTGCGACGCACCCGCGCCGGGCGCCCACGACTGCGGCCACGCCGCCGCCGCGACCACGCGCCAGCCGCTGCCCGCCTCGCGCAAGGTGCGCGTGCAGGGGCTGCAGCCCGGGGTCAGCGTGCCCATGCGCGAGATCGCGCTGACCAACGGCGAGAAGGTCACCGTCTACGACACCTCCGGCCCGTACACCGACCCGACCGCGCTGATCGACCTGAGGCGCGGGCTGGAAACGGTGCGCTCGCGCTGGATCGCCGCACGCAACGACAGCGAGTCCTACGCCGGACGCGACGCGCAGCCGGTGGACGACGGCCAGCGCCCGCGCGCGCCCTCGGCCGGCACCGCGGCCACGCGGATCGCCACGCTGCGGCGCGAGGCCGACGGCCTGCAGCGCACGCCGCGCCGCGCCGTGCCGGGACGCAACGTGACGCAGATGCACTACGCCAGGCGCGGCATCGTCACGCCCGAGATGGAGTTCGTGGCCCTGCGCGAGAACGGCCGCCACGAGTGGATGGCCGAATACCAGGCCAACGCGCAGCGCGAGATGCGCCTGCGCGGCGACCCGCGCGGCGCCGCGATCCCGGCGCGCATCACGCCCGAGTTCGTGCGCGACGAGGTGGCGCGCGGACGCGCCATCATCCCGGCCAACATCAACCACCCGGAGCTCGAGCCGATGATCATCGGCCGCAACTTCCTGGTGAAGGTCAACGCCAACATCGGCAACTCGGCGACCACCTCGTCCATCGAGGAGGAGGTCGACAAGCTCGTGTGGGCCACGCGCTGGGGCGCGGACACGGTGATGGACCTGTCCACAGGCGCCAACATCCACACCACGCGCGACTGGATCCTGCGCAACAGCCCGGTGCCCATCGGCACCGTGCCGATCTACCAGGCGCTCGAGAAGGTGGGCGGCGTCGCCGAGGACCTGAGCTGGCCGCTGTTCCGCGACACGCTGATCGAGCAGGCCGAGCAGGGCGTCGACTACTTCACCATCCACGCCGGCGTGCTGGCCGAGTTCGTGCCGCTGACGGCGCATCGCCGCACGGGCATCGTGTCGCGCGGCGGCGCGATCCTGGCCAAGTGGTGCATGGCGCACGGCTGCCAGAACTTCCTGTTCACGCACTTCGAGGAGATCTGCGAGATCATGAAGGCGTACGACGTCTCGTTCTCGCTGGGCGACGGCCTG
>DATCRO010000495.1:0-3366 GCA_036569025.1 Burkholderiaceae bacterium | reverse complement strand
ATCGTCGGCATGACGATCATCAACGGCGTCAAGCAGGATGCCGAGGAGCCCGGTCTGTGGGACGGCGGTCTCATCCTCGATCCGGCCAAGGGCAGCACGTACAAGGTCCGCCTGAAGACCGTCGACGGCGGCAAGAAGCTGGAAGTGCGCGGCTACATCGGCTCGCCGATGTTCGGTCGCACGCAGACCTGGATCCGCGCCGAATAAGCGCAGGTCCGTTGATCCCGGGGCCGGGCAGCAGCGCGCTGCCGGCCGACCCCGTTCACCCCTGGAGAGAAACAAAGTGAGTCGATTCCAAGTTCGCAAGGTGGCCGTGCTCGGCGCCGGCGTGATGGGCGCGCAGATCGCGGCGCATCTGGTCAACGTCAAGGTGCCCGTCGTCCTGTTCGACCTGCCGGCCAAGTCCGGCCCCAAGAACGGGATCGTCACGAAGGCCGTCGACGGCCTCAAGAAGCTCAAGCCCGCGCCGCTGGGCGTGGCCGACGACGCCGCGCTGATCCAGCAGGCCAACTACGAGGACCACCTCGAGCTGCTGCGCGACTGCGACCTGGTGATCGAGGCGATCGCCGAGCGCATGGACTGGAAGCTGGACCTGTACACCAAGGTCGCGCCGTTCATCGCCCCGCACGCGATCGTCGCGTCCAACACGTCGGGCCTGTCGATCACCAAGCTGTCCGAAGTGCTGCCCGAAGAGATCAAGCCGCGCTTCTGCGGCATCCACTTCTTCAACCCGCCGCGCTACATGCGCCTGGTGGAGCTGATCCCCACGCCGACGACGCAGCCGCAGATCCTCGACCAGCTCGAGACCTTCGTCACCACCGCGCTGGGCAAGGGCGTCGTGCGCGCCAAGGACACGCCCAACTTCGTCGCCAACCGCGTCGGCATCGCCGGCATGCTGGCCACGATCATCGAGGCCGAGAAGTTCGGCCTGTCGTACGACGTCGTCGACGACCTGACCGGCAAGAAGCTGGGCCGCGCGAGCTCGGGCACGTTCCGCACCGCGGACGTCGTCGGCCTGGACACGATGGCCCACGTCATCAAGACGCTGCAGGACAACCTCAAGGACGACCCGTTCTTCCCGAGCTACGCCACGCCGCCGGTCGTCGGCCGCCTGATCGAGCAGGGCGCGCTGGGCCAGAAGGCCGGCGCCGGCTTCTACAAGAAGGTCGGCAAGGACATCCTGCGCCTGGATCCGTCCAAGGGCGAGTACGTCCCGGGCGGAGCCAAGGCCGACGCGATCGTCGACCGCATCCTGAAGAAGCCCGCGGCCGAGCGCCTCAAGCTGCTGCGTGAATCGACCAACCCGCAGGCGCAGTTCCTGTGGGCCATCCTGCGCGACGGCTTCCACTACGCCGCCGTGCACCTGGCCGACATCGCCGACTCGGCGCGCGAGATCGACTTCGCGATGCGCTGGGGCTTCGGCACCAAGCAGGGCCCGTTCGAGCTGTGGCAGGACGCCGGCTGGAAGCAGGTCGCCGAGTGGATCAAGGAAGACATC
Source organism: Burkholderiaceae bacterium (assembly GCA_036569025.1). GTDB lineage: Bacteria > Pseudomonadota > Gammaproteobacteria > Burkholderiales > Burkholderiaceae_C > Scleromatobacter. The sequence continues at coordinate 1,868 of DATCRO010000495.1, read as the reverse complement.
GCCGCCGGCAAGGCGCTGTCGACCGCGCCGCTGCCCGCCTGGGTGTTCGACGGCCGCGACGGCGTGCACACCTCGGACGGCTCGTGGAGCGCGTCGCAGGGCAAGTACCTCGCGCCGTCGCAGCTGGACGTCTACAAGCGCCAGCCCTTCCCCGAGACGGTGCTGGGCGCCGGCGCGGCCAACCCGCTCAAGTCGGGCACGGAAGAGTTCAGGAACGACGAGGTGCGCGTGTGGACGCTGGACGGCGAGGTGCTGGTCGCCAGCATCACCGCCAAGCTGCACCTGATCTCGCCGACGGTCACCGAGGGCCTGCTCAAGGCCGTCGAGATCGCCGAGGCGAAGTACAAGGGCCTGGTGATCTGGTCGCCGGACGAGGCGTTCTCCGCCGGCGCCAACCTCGAGGCCCTGATGCCGGTCTTCATGAAGATGGGCGCCAAGGGCATCGCGCCGGAAGAGAAGAAGCTGCAGGACATGATGCTGCGCATCCGCTACGCCGCCGTTCCGGTGGTCGCCGCGGTCCGTGGCATCGCGCTGGGCGGCGGCTGCGAGCTGGCCGTGCACTGCGCCTCGCGCGTGGCCGCGATGGAAAGCTACATGGGCCTGGTGGAAGTGGGCGTCGGCCTGATCCCGGGCGGCGGCGGGCTGACCTACATCGCGCGCCGCGCCGCGGAGAACGCGGCCAAGGCGCCGGGCACCGACCTGCTGGCCTTCCTGAAGGACGGCGTGGTCGCCGCGGCCTCGGCCACGGTGGGCACGAGCGCGCTCGAGTCGCGCAAGATCGGTTACCTGCTCGATTCGGACATCATCGTCCCGCACATCGACGAGCTGCTGCACGTGGCCTCGACGCAGGCCAAGGCGATGTACGACGCGGGCTACCGCGCGCCGGTCAAGCGCCTGATCCCGGTGGCGGGCCGCTCGGGCATCGCCACGGTCAAGGCCTCGCTGGTCGCGATGCGCGACGGCGGCTTCATCAGCCAGCACGACTTCTTCATCGGCAGCCTGATCGCCGACGTCTGCTGCGGCGGCGAGGTCGACGCGGGCACGCCCGTGACCGAGGAATACCTGATGGCGCTCGAGCGCAAGCACTTCTGCGCGCTGCTCGAGAACCCGAAGACGCAAGAACGAATCATGGGCATGCTGCAGACCGGCAAGCCCGTGCGGAACTGATTGGACGCACGACTATGAGCAAGCAAATTTCCGACGCCTACATCGTCGCGGCCACCCGCACGCCGATCGGCAAGTCGCATCGCGGCTACTTCAAGAACACGCGTCCGGACGACCTGCTGGTCGCGGCGCTGCAGGGTGCGCTCAAGCAGGTGCCCAACCTCGATCCGAAATCCATCGAGGACGCGATCGTCGGCTGCGCGATGCCCGAGGGCGAGCAGGGCCTGAACTTCGCGCGAACCAGCGTGCTGCTGGCCGGCCTGCCCAATTCCGTGGGCGGCATCACGGTCAACCGCTTCTGCGCGTCCGGCCTGTCGGCCGTGCAGATGGCGGCCGACCGCATCCGCGTGGGCGAGGCCGACGTGATGATCGCCGCCGGCGCCGAGAGCATGAGCATGGTGCCCATGAGCGGCAACAAGCCGTCGTTCAACCCGCACGTGTTCGACAAGGACGAGAACATCGGCATCGCCTACGGCATGGGCCTGACGGCCGAGAAGGTCGCCAACCAGTGGAAGGTCTCGCGCGAGGCGCAGGACGCGTTCGCGCTGGCCTCGCACCAGAAGGCGCTCGCCGCCATCGCCGCCGGCCAGTTCAAGGACGAGATGACGCCCGTCGAGGTGTTCACGCGCACGCCGAACCTGGCCACGGGCGAGATCGACGTCACGAGCCGCTGGGTCGACATCGACGAAGGCCCGCGTCCCGAC
>DATCRO010000494.1:0-6536 GCA_036569025.1 Burkholderiaceae bacterium | reverse complement strand
CATCACGCGGCTCCTTGCGCGAGCGCGGCCACCGCGGCCGGGCGGCGCGGCCGCAGCGCGTCGGCGTCGAGATCGGGCACCGCATGCGGCTCGGCGACGCCCAGGCGCGACCACAGCTCGAACGCGTCGGCGTTGTCGCCGTCCGTGTCGGCGCGCGCCTGCAGCAGCGCCGACTCCCGCTGGAGCTCCTCGAGCGTCATCGGTCGATGCGCATCCAGCGCGGTGATCGCGGCGTCGCGGAACGCGCGCGCGTCGTCGTCGACCAGCACGTCGCAGTCGCCGCACAGCCAGCGGTGCTTGCCGCCGGTGGTGCGCCACACGAGCGCGCGGTCGCGCGAGTCGAACTCGCCGACGCCGTGCGCGGACTCGATCACCTCGGGCCCCGACATCGCATGGCGCGCGATGTCGCTCATGACGACCGTGTCGGCGCAGCGCGCGACGATGCCCATGCCGCCGAAGCAGCCGTTGGCCCCGCCGACCAGCATCACCGTGGCGATGCCGGCGGCACGCACGTCGAGCAGCGCGCGCATCACCTCGGACACCGCGATCAGCCCCGCATTGGCCTCGTGCAGCCGCACGCCGCCGGACTCGGCGAGGATCACCACCGCGTCGGGCCGGTCGCGCAGCGCGCGCCGCAGCAGGCCCACCAGCTTGGCGCCGTGCACCTCGCCGACGCCGCCGCCCATGAAGCCGCCCTCCTGCGCGGCGACGAACACCGCGCGGCCGCCGAGCGCGGCACGGCCGATCGCCACGCCGTCGTCGAACGCCGCGGGCACGCCCAGCTGCGCCAGGTGCGGGCTCGTCAAGCGCTCGGACGGCGGCAGCCATTCGTGGAAACTGCCGGCGTCGACGACCGCGGCCAGGCGCTCGCGCGCCGACATCTCGGCGAAGCTCGAGACCATCACGCGCCTCCCGCGATCGCGGCGATCGCCTGGTCCAGCCGCAGGCTCACCACGGCCGGCGTGGCGCCCATGTCGTGGATCGCGACCGCGAGGCCGGCGAGGCCGTGGCGCTCGTGGAAGTCGCGCAGCACCGCCTCCCACACCGGCGCGAAGCCGCGCGCGGAGGTATCGACGGCGATACGGCAACCCGTATCGGCCGACGGCTCGACCAGGACCTCGAGATTGCCGGACGCCACCACGCCCACGAGCGTCGGCGCGAACGGCCCCGCCGGGCGGCCGCCGTCGAACGAGAAGCTCAGGGATTCCATGAGCGGGCTCACCAGTTGCGGAACCGGCGCGGCGGCCGGTACAGCCCGCCCGACGCGCGCACCAGGTCGCGCATCGAGCGCGCGGCCAGCAGGTTGCGCGTCGCGTCGCGCGGGTCGATGCCCAGGTCCGACGGACGGCGGATGACGCCGCGCGCACGCAGCCTGTCGACCATCGCGCGATCGCGTGCGCGGCCCGCGGGCGTGAAGCCGGCGACGCCGCGGATCGCCTGCTCGCGTTCCTCGTCGTCGCGGCACAGCAGCAGGTTGGCGATGCCTTCCTCCGTCAGCACGTGCGTCACGTCGTCGCCGTAGATCATCACCGGCGGCAGCGGCATGCCGGCCTGCTCGGCCAGCTTCCAGGCATCCAGCGTCTCGACGAACGCGGGCTGCATGTGCTCGCGGAAGGTCTCCACCATCTGCACCACCAGCTTCTGCCCGCGCGGCGTGCCGCGCGCGCCGGGCAGCCCGCCGCGCGCCTCGCGGCCGGCGCGCAGCCAGGCCTGGCTCGCGTGGCGGCGGCCGCGCGCGTCCGAGCCCATGTTGGGCGCGCCGCCGAAGCCGGCGATGCGGCCCAGCGTGGCGGTCGAGCTGTTGCCGGCCATGTCCATCTGCAGCGTCGAGCCGATGAACAGGTCGCACGCGTAGTGGCCCGCGGCCTGGCAGAAGGCGCGATTGCTGCGCAGGCTGCCGTCGGGGCCGGTGAAGAAGACGTCGGGCCGGGCACGCACGTAGTCCTCCATGCCCAGCTCGGAGCCGAACGAGTGCACCGACTCGACCCAGCCGGCCTCGATCGCCGGGATCAGCGCGGGATGCGGATTGAGCGCCCAGTGGCGGCAGATCCTGCCTTTCAGCCCGAGGCGTTCGCCGTAGGTTGGCAGCAGCAGTTCGATGGCCGCGGTGTCGAAGCCGATGCCGTGGTTGAGCGACTGCACGCCGTATTCCGCGTAGATGCCCTTGATGGCCATCATCGCCATCAGCACCTGGATCTCCGAGATCTGCGCCGGGTCGCGCGTGAACAGCGGCTCGATGAACGCGGGCTCGGGCGCCTCGACCACGAAGTCGACCCAGTCGCAAGGGATGTCCACCCGCGGCAGCAGGTCGACGATTCGGTCGACCTGCGCGACGACGATGCCGCTCTTGAACGCCGTGGCCTCGACGATGGCCGGCGTGTCCTCGGTGTTCGGGCCCGTGTAGAGGTTGCCGTGGCGGTCGGCCATCTGCGCGGCGACCAGCGCCACCTTGGGCGTCAGGTCGACGAAGTAACGGCCGAACAGCTCCAGGTAGGTGTGGATCGCGCCGATCCTGAGCTTGCCCTGCCCCAGCAGCTGCGCGAGCCGCAGCGACTGCGGGCCGGAGAACGAGAAGTCGAGCTTGCTGGCGATGCCGGACTCGAAGATGTCCAGGTGCTCGGGCAGCGACAGCACCGACTGCACCATGTGCAGGTCGTGCACGCGGTCGGGCCTGACGCCCGCGAGCGCGCGTGCGAGGAAGTCGGCCTGCTTCTGGTTGTCGCCCTCCAGGCAGACGCGGTCGCCCGGCTCGATCAGCGCCTCGAGCAGCGCGATCGTCGCGTCCGCGTCGGCCACCTTGCCTCGCACGCCCGCGAGCGAGCCCGCGCGCGCGAGCCGGGCCGCGCGGTCGTCGCGCTGGCGCGTCCAGGGCGAATCGGCGATGACCGTCACGTCAGCCTCCCGGTCGCGTCAGCGGCCCCATCACGAGGTCGGGCAGCGCGGTGGCGATCGACGGGAACGCCGAGATCACGACCACCGTCACCAGCATCAGCACGACGAACGGGATCACGCCGCGGACGATGTCGCCCAGCGCGATGTCGGGCGCGATGTTCTTGATGACGAAGATGTTCAGGCCCACCGGCGGGTGGATCAGGCCGGCCTCCATCACGATGGTCATCACCACGCCGAACCACACCAGGTCGAAGCCCGCGGCCTTGAGCGGCGGCAGGAAGATCGGCGCGGTCATCAGGATGATGGAGACCGGCGGCAGGAAGAAGCCCATCACGATCACCATCAGCAGGATCGCCGCGAGCAGCACCCACTTCGACAGCGCGAGCCCGACGATCCACTGCGCCATCGACTGGCTGATGTGAAGGTAGCTCATCACGTAGGAGAACAGCAGCGACATGCCGATGATGAACATCAGCATCGTCGACTCCTTGAGCGTGGCCGACAGGATGGGCGCGACGTCGCGCGCGCGCCAGACGCCGTAGACCAGCGCGATCAGCACCAGCGCGAGGATCGAGCCGAGGCCGGCCGTCTCGGACGGCGTGGCATAGCCGCCGTACAGCGCCACCATCACGCCGGTCAGCAGGATCAGGAACGGCAGCACGCGCGGCAGCATCGCGAAGCGCTGGCTCATCGTGAAGTGCTCGTCCACCAGCAGCGGCGATGGCGGGCCGCCGGCGTCGAACGCGTGTTTCGCGGCCCGGTATTCGCGCTGGTACTGGAACGCGGCCCACAGCGCGAACAGCGCCACGAGCAGCACGCCCGGCCCGATGCCCGCGAGGAACAGGCGGCCCAGCGACTGCTCCGCGGCCACGGCATACAGGATCATCGTGACCGACGGCGGCAGCAGGATGCCCAGCGTGCCGCCCGCGGCGATGATGCCCGCCGCGAAGCCCGGCGAGTAGCCGCGGCGGCGCATCTCGGGGATGCCGGCGCTGCCGATCGCCGAGCACGTGGCCGGGCTCGAGCCGGCCATCGCGGCGAACAGTGCGCAGGCGAACACGTTGGCGATGCCCAGGCCGCCGGGGATGCGGCCCATCCACGCGTGCATCGCCGCGTACAGGTCCTGGCCGGCGCGCGTGCGACCGATCGCCGAACCCTTGAGGATGAACAGCGGGATCGACAGCAGCGTGATGCTGGACATCTCCTCGTAGACGTTCTGCGTGACCGTGTCCAGCGACGAGGCCGGCATGAACAGCGCCATGAACAGCACGCCCACCGCGCCCAGCGAGAACGAGATGGGCATGCCCGAGAACATGATCACCAGCGTGACCACGCCGAACAGCAGGCCGAGCGCCACCATGCTCATCGCGCGCCCTCGCGCACGGACGGCCGCAGCTTGTTGACGCTGACGACGCACTGCAGCGCCAGCTGCACGCTCAGCAGGGACATGCCCAGCGACATCAGCAGGTACGGGATCCACAACGGCGGCGCCCACGACGACGAGGTCGTCTGGCCTTCCGTCCAGGCCTCGTGCAGCAGCGTGCACGACTTCCACGCGAAGAACGCGCAGAACGCCAGGCAGCCGATGTCGACGATCGCGATGCGCACGCGGTTCGCGGACTCCGGCAGGACGGACGACACCGCCTCGATGCCGATGTGGCCGCGGATCGCCTGCACGAACGCGCTGCACAGGAACGTGGCGCCGACCAGGCAGAACACCGAGGCCTCGTCCTGCCAGTCGGTCGACGCATGGAGGAAGTAGCGCGTGACGACGCTGGACGTGAGGATCAGCGCCGACGCCAGCAACGCCAGCATGCCCAGCACCATCACGCCGCGGTTGACGACCACCAGCGCGCGCGCCAGCGGCAGCAGCCAGCGCGGCGTGGCCGCGTCGATGTGCTGGTGCAGCCCGGCGCCGGCCGGCGCGGCGGCCAGCCCGACGGGCGCGTGCGGCAGGTCGGCTTTCACAACAGCTTCTGCGCGGCGGTGATCAGCGACTTGGTCGTCTCGTTGCGGTCGGCGTAGTCCTTCCACGCCGTGGCCTTGGCGATCGCCTGCCACTTGGCCAGCGTGGGGTCGTCGATGTCGTAGGCCTTGGCGCCGGCCTTCGTGTAGACCTCGGCGACGAGCTTGTCGTCCGCCTTCGCGGCCTCCAGCGCGAACTTCTCCTGCTCGGCGCCGACGGCCATGATGATGTCCTGGTGCGCCTTGGGCAGCTTGCCGAAGACCTCCTTGGAGATCATCAGCGGCTCGAACATGAACCAGTAGGCCTTGTTGCGCGCGGTGGTCAGGTGTTTCGCGATCTCCTCGAGCTTGAAGGAGATGAAGCTGGTCGACGACGTCATCGCCGCCTCCATCGCGCCGGTCTGCATCGCGGCGTAGATCTCGTTGGACGGCAGCGAGATGACCGAGGCGCCCGCCTCCTTGAGCATCATGTCCATCTCGCGGCTGCCGCCGCGCACCTTCATGCCCTTGGCGTCGGCCGGGGCCACCAGCGGCGCGTTCTTGCTGGCCACGCCGCCGCCCTGCCAGATCCAGCTGACGATCAGCACGCCCTTGTCGTCCAGCACCTTGGACAGCAGCTTGCCGACCTCGGCCGTCTTCCAGGCGGAGCCGACCTCGTAGCTGGGCACGAGCGCGGGCATGAGGCCGATGTTGGTCTCGGGCACCTCGCCGCCGGCGTACGACAGCGGCACCAGGCTCAGGTCCAGCGCGCCCTTGCGCATGGCCGAGAACTGCGCGTTCGTCTTCATCAGCGACGAGCCCGGATAGACCTGCGCCTTGAGCGCGCCGTTGCTGCGCTTGTCGATCTCGGCCGCGAAGCGGCGGCACAGGCGGTCCCGGAAATCGCCCTCGGCGAGCGAGCCGCCCGGGAACTGGTGGGAGATCTTGAGCGGGCCTTCCTGCGCGAACGCCGCCCCCGCGAAAGGCGCGGCCATCGCGCCGCCGAATGCCTGCACCACCGTGCGTCGAGTGATCGCCATGCTGCCTCCTGTGGGATCGGCCGTGCAGGGCTCGCCCGCCGCGGCGTCGTCAACCGTTATGAATACAACGTGGCGAAGTTTGCATGCAATGAGACCACGCAAGACTAGGGACAACCCGGACGCGCGTGAATGCGTCGGCGCACGGGCGACGCCGGATCGGGCGGGAGTCGAGCAGGCGCCGCGGGCGGCGCCGTGGCGTCAGGGCGCCGGAATCAGCGCCGGCGAGATGGACGCGGCGCCGGCGCGGGCGGCAGCGGCGTCCTGCGGCAGCAGGTAGCCGCGCGCGGCGAGCGCGTCGGCCGCGGCGCCGATCCGCGCCTGGTAGTCGGCGCGGCCGGTGTACAGCTGCGCGAGCGTGGTGCGCGGGTCAGCGGCGGAGCGGGCCGCGGGGTTGACCGCGAACGGGATGGCGGCGCCGGCCATGCCGCAGCTTTCGCCGCCAGCGCGGATCGCGGCGCGCACGTTCCAGCCGGCATACGTCGCCACAGGCACGGCGACCTCGGGCATGCGGATGCCGCCGGTCTCGTTGCCGTTGGCGTCGACCTTGGGCACCAGCAGCGTGTACTGGCGCGCGAGGTCGGCCGCCGGCGCGGCGCCGCTGTAGTCGGTGACGAACAGCTGGTTGATGGCGCCGTAGCGGGTCAGGTTCAGCGCGGCGGG
>DATCRO010000493.1:0-4608 GCA_036569025.1 Burkholderiaceae bacterium | reverse complement strand
CCCGCCGCTCCTCTTGCGTCGCGAAGCCCCGCATTTTTGTTTCCCGAGAGCCGACCAGCGCGCCGGCGAACGGCGGGTTACGCCTGCGGCTAACCCGCCCTTACCAGGACGCGCCGCCCATTGCGCGCCTGCCCCGAGCGGCGTAGGCTGGGGGTTCCTGCCATCCGGCCGTGACGCGGTTCGGGTCGCCGCGGTGCCGACTGGCGTCACGGCCCGTGGAGACACGCGCCATGACGATCCTGGAAACCTCCGATACCGCGGCGATTCGCAACGTGGCCCTGGTGGGCGCCTCGGCCACCGGGAAGACCACACTCACCGAGGCCCTGCTGCTGCGCGCCGGCGCCCTCAAGCAGCCCGGGAGCGTCGAACGCGGCTCGACCGTCAGCGACCACGACCCGCTCGAGAAGCGCGTCGGCCACTCCCTGAACACCGCCGTCGTCAACTGCGAACACGACGGCATCCGCATCCAGCTGCTCGACACGCCCGGCGCACTCGAGTTCGTCGGGCAGTCGCTGCCCGCGCTCGAGGCCGTCGAGACCGCGGCCATCGTCGTCAGCGCCACCTCCGGGGTCGACTCGACCGCCGTGCGCATGATGGCCCACGCGGCCGAGCGCAAGCTCGATCGCATGATCATCGTCAACCGCATCGACGTGCCCGGCGCCCGCTGCGAGGCCGTGCTCGCGCAGATCCGCGAGGTCTTCGGCCGCGAATGCCTGCCGCTGAACCTGCCTGCCGACGGCGGCGCCCGCGTCGTCGACTGCTTCTTCAACCGCGACGGCCAGACCGACTTCTCGTCGCCCGAGGCTGCGCACCAGGCGCTCGTCGAGCAGGTGGTCGAGGTCGATGCCGACTTCGTGGACCGCTACCTCAACCAGGGCGACGTCGAGGCCACCGAGCTGCATGCGCCGCTGGAGCAGGCGCTGCGCGAGGGGCACCTCGTCCCCGTGTGCTTCGTGTCCGCGCGCACCGGCGCGGGCATCGACGAGCTGCTGGACATCGTCACCAAGTTGCTGCCCAACCCGACCGAGGGCAATCCGCCCGACTTCCTCGACGGCGCCGGCGCCGATGCCAAGCTCATGCACGCCGTGCCCGACGCCGGCAAGCACGTGCTGGCCCATGTGTTCAAGATCACCGTCGACCCGTACGTCGGCAAGATGGGCGTGCTGCGCGTGCACCAGGGCACGATCACGCGCGACAGCCAGCTGTTCGTCGGCGACGGCCGCAAGCCGTTCAAGGTCGGCCACCTGTTCCGCCTGCAGGGCGGCGAGCACGTCGAGATCGCGCGCGCGCTGCCGGGCGACATCTGCGCCATCGCCAAGGTCGACGCGCTGCACTTCGACGCCGTGCTGCACGACGCCGCCGAGGACAACCACATCCACCTCAAGCCGTTGCAGTTCCCGGTGCCGGTGCACGGCATCGCGATCCAGCCCAAGCGCCACGGCGACGAGCAGCGGCTGTGGGAGCTGGTGCAGCGGGCGGTCGACGAGGACCCGTGCCTGCGCATCGAGCAGGTGGCAGCGACGCACGAGACGGTGGTCTACGGCCTGGGCGAGCTGCACCTGCGCATGCTGCTCGACCGCCTGCGCGAGGTGCACAAGTTCGAGGTCGAGACGCGCCCGCCGCGCACCGCCTACCGCGAGACGATCACCGCCAAGGCCGAGGGCCACCACCGCCACAAGAAGCAGACCGGCGGCGCCGGCCAGTTCGGCGAGGTGTTCCTGCGCGTGGAGCCGCTGCCGCGCGGTGCGGGGTTCGAGTTCGTCGACATCGTCAAGGGCGGCGCGATCCCGTCGAACTTCATGGCGGCCGTCGAGAAGGGCGTGCGCGAGGCGTTGGCCGCGGGCGTCATCGCCGGCTATGCGGTCGAGGACATCCGCGTCACCGTGCACGACGGCAAGAGCCACAGCGTCGACAGCAAGGACATCGCGTTCGCCACCGCCGCGCGCAAGGCCACGTGGGTGGCGATCATGGAGGCGCGGCCGATCGTGCTGGAGCCCATCGTCGACGTCGAGATCGTCGCGCCGGCCGCCGCCATGGGCGACATCACCGGCGACCTCGCGTCACGCCGCGGCCAGGTCAACGGCACCGAGGCGCAGCTGGGCGGCATGATGATCGTGCGCGGCCAGGCGCCGGCGGCGGAGCTGATCGCCTATGCGACGCGCCTGAATGCGATGACCAGCGGCGAGGGCCGCTACACGATCGCGTTCTCGCACTACGAGCCGGCGCCGGCGACGGTGCAGAACAACCTGCGCAAGGAGCACAAGCCCGTCGAGGTGGATTGAACGCGGCCGGCGGCGGGGCGGTCACTCGCCGCCGTCGTCCCCGCCGTCCGGATCGTCGTCGTCGCCGTCGCCATCGCCGGACTTGGTCCAGCGCGACAGCGTCTTCTCGAGCGGCGCAGCCGACTTGACGAAGGCGTCCACGGTCACCGGCCTGGCCACGCGCATGCCCGGCAGCGAGATGGTGCCCAGGTACAGGTCGCCCACCAGCGGCTGCTGCTGCACCGACCGGTCGATGAGCAGCAGGCCGCCGCCCACCACGACGGCGCTCGTGATCGCGATGCCGAACGCGCGGCGGCGCTGCGGCAGCAGCAGGCCCATGTGGCGCCAGATCATCATCGCCATCGCGCCGACGAAGGCGATGCGGCCCAGCTTCTCGAGCACCGGCATCGAGAACGCGAACGCGAGCTGCGCGGTGACGGTCTCGACGACGACGCCGGCCATCAGCCAGGTCAGCGCGATGTACAGGTGCGCCCAGAACGCGAAGCGGCGCTGGAACAGCATCGAGCCGATCGCCCAGCCCGCGCACCAGACGATGAGCCCCGCCGGCGCGGCCAGGTAGCCCCAGGCGAGCGCGGGACCCTGCTGGCCGGGCATCGAGGCCAGCCACAGGTCGAAGCCCTTCCACAACGCGGCCAGCACGACCAGGAGCAGCAGCGTGACCGCGTGGCGGCGCTCGTACTGGTGCAGGTCGAGCAGGCGCTGCTCGGGCGCCAGCGCCTCGCCGGCCTGGCGTACGCGCAGCGTCGTCGCTCCCAGCGTCAGGAGCGCCGACGCCGGCAGCAGCGGCGCAGAGCCGGGCGCGATGGCCGCGCGGCCCAGCCGCACGCCGTTGAGAGAGGCCGCCGGCAGCACGTGCAGGCCGTCCTCTTGCATCTGGAGCGTGGCGTGGTGCGCGGCCACGTGCGGGTCGTCGAGCACCACGTCGCAGTCGATCCCGCGGCCGATGCGCACCGGCCACTGCGACACGCGCAGGATCTGGCGCGGCAGGCCGTCCCGGTCGAGCGTCTCGATCAGGGCGAGCGTTTCCATGCGAATCCTTGCAGGTAATGGCTGGCGAGCAGCAGGGCGTTCTGGAAGCTGACGCCGCGCGCGTCGAAGCGGCCCTGCACGCCCTCGGTCTTCGCGTCGACGGACTGCGACAGCACCGCGACGTCGTACAGCCCGGGCAGGTGACGATAGGCGCGCAGGCACATGACGGTGCGCATCGGCAGGCCGGCGTTCTCGACGAAGTCCTCCTGGCACTTCGGCGCGGTGAGGTCGTGCGTGCGCCGGCCCATGCGCTCGTTGCGGAAGCTCATGCCGGCCTCCTGCGCGAAGCGCAGCGCACCGAGCTTGCTGCCGTCGTAGACCTCGTGACGCACGGCGATGTCGCCCGTGCGCAGCGATTCGTTGATGAAGATGGCGGTGTCCATCTGGCAGTCCGAGCGCTCGAACGACAGTCCCTTCGATTCCGACGGGTTCGACGAGCCCCAGCAGCGCATGAAGTCTTCCTGCGGCACCGGCACGCTGTAGTGCGCATGCTTGGTCTCGCGCCAGGGCAGCGCGATGAAGCGCGTCGTGAGCGACTGCTGGTGCGCCAGCAGCTGGCGCGCCATCTCGACCTCCACCGAGCCCGTGATGGGCTTGGCGTTGGCGCCGCGCGCGATCAGCGCCTGCGCGAACTGGGCGGGCACCAGGAAGCTGATGTTCTGGCCGTCGCGCCGCGTGGCGACGTTGATGCCGACGATGTGGCCCTTGTCGTCGAGCACCGGCCCGCCGCTCATGCCCGGGTTCAGCGCGCCGGAGAACAGGATCTGCGGCAGGAAGCTGCGCTCCACCATGCCGTTGTACGTGCCCTCGATCACCTCGAAGCCGATGTCCAGCGGATTGCCCAGCGAGAAGATGCGCTCGCCCTGCGCGAGCGGCGTCGCCTGCGGTCGGAAGTCGAAGGTGCCGCGGCTGGCGACCGCGGCGGGCGGCTGCGCCATGCGCACCAGCGCGAGGTCGTGCACGACGTCGAACGCGATGAGCTGAAGCGCGCCGGTGACGCCGTCGACGGTCTGGAAGTTCAGCCGGTAGCGCTGCGGCTCGAGCGCGACCTGGCTGACCACGTGGTAGTTGGTCAGGATCAGTCCGTTGGGCCCGACCAGCGAGCCCGAGCCGACGCTGGCCTGGCTGTCCTGGTCGCGCAGCAGCGTGCGCACCTGCAGCAGGCGTGGCCGGCCGACGTCGTAGATGCGGCGCGCGGAGGCCGACAGGTTGGCGCCGTCCTCGGCATCGCTGTCGGTGTCGGCGGCCGACGCGGCGGCGACGGGCGGCTTGGCCAGCGGGGAGGCCGGTGCGGCGG
>DATCRO010000492.1:0-2809 GCA_036569025.1 Burkholderiaceae bacterium | reverse complement strand
CCCCGCTTGCCGGTTCCACGCACGACAACCCTCCGGGAGAAGCACCGTGGAACGCCTGATCGTGATCGGTGCCTCGAGCGGCGGCGTCGCCGCGCTGCGCACGCTGTTCCAGGGCTTCGGCGACGGCCTGGACGCGCCGGTGCTCGTGGTGCAGCATGTCGGAAGACACCGCAGCCTGCTGCCGGAGCTGCTGTCGTGCGGCGACCTGCGCGTGCGTCAGGCCAGCCATGGCGAACGCATCGAGCGCGGCAAGTACCTGGTGGCGCCGCCCGACCGGCACCTGCTGGTCGAGGGCCAGTTCGTCTACCTCCAGTGCGGCCCCAAGGAGCACCACACCCGCCCCGCCATCGACCCGCTGTTCCGCTCGGCCGCCCTCGCCTTTCGCGAGCGCGTCATCGGCGTCGTGCTCACCGGCGCCATGGACGACGGCACCGCCGGCCTGCAGGCGATCAAGTCGTTCGGCGGCGTGGCCGTGGTCCAGGATCCGGCGGACGCCGCGGTGCCGGACATGCCGCGCAGCGCCCTCGACCATTGCGAAGTCGACCACTGCGTGCCGCTCGCCGAGATGGGCGCGCTGCTGCGCCGGCTGGCGTCGGCCCCTGTCACGCCGCGGGCCGAGCCGGCCGCCGCGGACCTGCAACGTCGCATTCCGGAGCACGAGATGGCCCTGCTTCTCGACCGCGGCGACCCGTTCGAGCATCTGAACGTCATCGGGTCGCCTTCGACGATCACCTGTCCCGATTGCCATGGCGTGCTGTGGGCAGTCAAGGGCACCGATCCACAGCGCTACCGCTGCCACACGGGCCACGGTTTCAGCGCGCGCTCGCTCGACGCCGGCACGCGCGTCGCCACCGAGGACAGCGTCTGGAGCTGCGTGCGCAGCCTGCAGGAACGGCGGGCGCTCCTGGAGAGCATCCGAGACGGTGAGCGGCGCGAGGATCACCGCGAGCGCCTGGCCACCGAGATCGAGGCCCTGCGCAAGAATACCGAGCAACTGCGCGCGCTGGCGGGGGAGTACCTGGCCAACGACGCGCCCGGGCGCTGACACCCCTCGGACCGCACATGACGAACGACGAGGAGGAGTCCCCCGGCGTACCGAGTCGATCCGCGCACGGCGCCTGGAACGACACGGACGCGCAGGCGCTGCTGGGCCTGCTACTGGCCACGCTGCGCCGCTACGGCGTCGCCTTCATCGATCTCGAGGGCCGCGTGCGCGGCTGGAGCGAGGGCTGCCATGCGATCACCGGGTTCGCGGCGGACGACGTGCTCGGGCACTCGGCGGCGGTGCTGTTCACGCCGGAGGACGTCGCACGCGAGCTGCACATGCATGAGATGAACAGCGCCCGCCTGCTCGGACATTCGGAGGACGAGCGCTGGCACATGCGCAAGGACGGGTCGCGCTTCTGGGCCAGCGGCATCACCCTGCTGCTCGGCACGACGGAACGGCCCCTGGCGTTCGCGAAACTGTTCCGCGACGCCACGCACCTGCGCCTGCGCATGGACAGCCTCGAGAACGAGGTGCGGCAGATGCGCAAGGAGCGCAGCGACCGCGACGTGTTCCTCGCCACCATCGCGCATGAGCTGCGCAATCCGCTGCAACCCATGAGCGTCGCGACGCACCTGCTTGGCGAGGCGTGCGACCAGGCACGACATGGGCAGGCGGTCAAGATCCTCGACCGGCAGCTCGGGTTCATCGAGCGACTGGTGGAGGACCTGATCGACATGACGCGCCTGGGCCAGGGCCGCATGGCCATCGACCTGCGACGCGTCGAGCTGCAGCGCCTGCTGCAGGACGCGGCCGATTCCCGGAACGAGGCCGCGCGCGCCAAGGGCATCGCGCTGGCCTGCATCGTGCCGCCGGTGCCCATCACCGTCGAGGTCGATCCGGCACGGTTCGACCAGGTGGTCGTCAACCTGCTGAACAACGCCATCAAGTTCACGCCCGACGGGGGCCGCGTCACGCTGCTGGCCAATGTCGACCAGACGCACTTCACCGTGCGCGTGCAGGATACGGGCCGGGGCATCTCCGCCGAACTGCAGCCGCGGCTGTTCACGATGTTCACGCAGGCCGATCCGGTGCAGACGGGACGCGGACAGGGGCTGGGCATCGGGCTCGCCCTGGTCAAGGAGCTCGTCTCGCTGCACCACGGGTCGGTCGAGGTGCGCAGCGAGGGTGCGGGCCGCGGCAGCGAATTCCTCGTGCGCATCCCGCTGGAACAGCCGGTGGCCTTCGAGGGGCGCAGCGACGACGAGCCCTCGCCCGCGTGACGCCGCGCCCGGCTCAGGCCGGGTCGTCGGCGACGGCCAGGCCGTCGCGGCCGTCGGCCTTGGCTCGGTAGAGCGCCCGGTCCGCCCGCACCATCAACGCCTGCGCATCGACCTCGGCCGAGCCGTCGAGGTAGGCCAGGCCCATGCTGGCGGTGACCTCCAGCGCCTTGCCGGCCAGTTGCATCGGCACGCGGATGCCGTGCAGCAGCTTGGTGGCCACGCCCACCGCCTCGTCGCGCGTGCCCAGGCCGTCGAGGATGACGACGAACTCGTCGCCCGACAGGCGCGCCGCCACGTCCGTCTCGCGCAGTCCCGACTCCAGCCGCGCGGCGAACTCGCGCAGCACGGCGTCGCCGATGCCATGGCCGTAGGTGTCGTTGATCGCCTTGAAGCGGTCGATGTCCAGGTAGATCAGCGCGAGCGGCCGGCGCGCGCGGCGGTAGCGCGCCAGCGACTGTTCCAGCAGCTCGTCGAACTGGCGCCGGTTGGCCAGGCCCGTGAGCGTGTCCACGCGCGCGAGGCGCTGCAGCTCGCGCTCGGT
>DATCRO010000491.1:0-3188 GCA_036569025.1 Burkholderiaceae bacterium | reverse complement strand
AAGCAATACAGCGCTTGTTTCAATCTCACTCCACCACCGTTGAACGGCCCAAGGAATCCCACACCGCATCCCCGGCCATCGACCCCGGGCCGCCGGGCGGCAACAGGGTCAGTGACCGCCGGCCCCGAAAAGTTCATTCGCCGGCCACCCGTCGAACGGACCTGAACGGTGTGAATGGTGCCATGTTGCCTGCGGCCCCGGTCGGCAGGGAGCGGTCGATCACGGCGGCGGCTGCAAGCCGTCGTCGCATGGATGCCCGGTGCCGGTTCCCGGCGCACTCGGTCAGCCCGTCGGCCAGCCATCAGCGGCCGGCCCTGAAGGACCGTGTTCGGACTGCGCGGGCCTGCGCGATCGCCATGCTCGCCCAGCCCGTATCGATGCCCCGCGACGTCAGCCCACGAGCGTCAGGCGCGGCTTGGATGCTGCGCGGCCCGCAGGTGCAGCGTCGTCGTGCTTTCTCTCGATTTCGGGCAGTCCCTTGGCTCGCCGCTTGGCGATGTATGACCGCTCGTCCGCCTGCTTGAGCAGCTCGGTGAACTCCATGCCGTCCAGGCCCCGGATGGCGACCCCCAGGGACGCTCCGATCCGGACCTCGCCACCCTCGATGGCAATGGGCTCGCCGAGGGCCAGGCGGATGCGCGTGACGATGATGTCGGCCAGCCGTTGCTCGCAGACGCCGGGAAGCACTGCGACGAACTCATCGCCACCGATTCGAGCCAGCAGGTCCTGGTCGCGGCACTGCTCGCGCAGGCGGGCGGCAACCGCCCTGAGCACCTCGTCGCCGGCGCCATGGCCGTGCTCGTCATTGACCGGCTTGAAATCGTCCAGGTCGAAGGCGACCACGGCGTACGACATGCCTTCTCGCAAGGAATCCACGCCCAGGAGGAGCGCCCTGCGATTCAGCAGCCCGGTCAACGGGTCTTCCGAGGACACGGCGGCCAGACGCGCGATCTGCCTGTGACCCCGGCGCGTCAGGCGGCTGGAATAGGTCAACGACCACGCGAGGAAACACGCCAGGCCGAGCGCAGTCAGGACGGCCACCCGCTTCAGTTCCACGAGGTGCCGGCCTTGGCGGTCGAACCGTTCACGCAGCAGCCGTTGTTCCTCGGCCTGCATGGCGTCGAGCTCGGCCGGCAGTGGCCGCGTCGAGTCGCTTTCCATGTAGGTCTGCAGCAGCCGGGTCAGCGCCTTGCGTCCGCTCGCCTCGCCCGTGTCCGCCGCGGCCCTGATCCAGTTGGCCGTCTTGCCGACCTCTTCCACGATGGCCTTCGCCCGCGCCTGCTGGGCAGGATTGTCCAGGGTCAGCTCCTGCAGGCGGACCGATTCCGCGGCTGCCTGGTCGCACGCCCGCCGCACCTGCTCCCGAGCATGGTCGCTGGGCTGTATGGACAGGCTGCGCACCCAGACGCCGGCTCGCAAGATGTCCACGCGGGTGTCGTTCAGGGCTTCGAGAACTTCGTGCGAATGCTCCACCCATCGGTCGGCATCCTGGAATCCCGATGCTTCGCTCCAGAGCGCGCCCCCGGCCACGCAGGCGACGACCAGGGCGATCGCCTGCGTGCACCTGAGCACCCCGGCGATGTGACGAAGGTGCTTGTGGTTGTCGGTCATGGGTGAGTTCTCGTGCGGTCATCGCTTGTTTCGGTGGCACGCCCCCGATACTCCAGCGCTCGCGTGTGGGGAAATCTCCACGCGCGGCGTGGGCCCGGTCACGACGCGGCGATGCCGGCCCGGACGGACGCCGCGGCCGATGCCCTTGCACGACCCGCGACCCGGGCATGACGCGCCACATCGTCGAGCTGACGTGGCGCGAGGCGGCCTTCACGACATGACTGGCTCAGAACACGAGCCCCCCCGCCGCGTCGATCGTCGTTCCCGTGACCCATGCTGCGTCCTGCGAGACCGCGAATGCGACGGTCGCGGCGATGTCATCCGGTCGGCCGGTCCGCCCCAGCGGTGTCTTGGCGACCAGCGCCGGCGCGAAGTCGTCCACGAGATGTGCGTTGCCATCCGTCTCGACGAAGCCCGGGGCGACGCCCACGACGCGAATGCCGCGCGGCCCGAGCTCGATGGCGAGCGAGCGGGTCAGCACATCCAGCGCGCCCTTGGTGCTGGAGTAGACATGGGTCATGCCCGACGGACTCTTCGCAACGCCCGAGCTGATGTTGACCACCACGCCGCCGGCCGGCAACACCCGCGCCGCGGCCTGCGTCGCGAGCAGCGGGCCGCGCACGTTGACATGGAAGTGGGCGTCGAAGTTCTCCGGCGTCACGTCGTCCAGCCGATCGAAGCCATAGATGCCGGCGTTGTTGACGAGGATGTCGAGGCGGCCGAAATGCCGGACGGCCGCGTCGACCAGTGGCGCGACCTGCTCGGGACTGGCGAGGTCGGCCTGGACTGCGACGGCACGGCCGCCGGCTTCGGTGATGCGGCGCACGACCTCCTCCGCGTCGTCGGCCGCCCTCGCGTAGTTGACGATGACGGCTGCGCCGTCCGCGGCGAGCCGCAGGGCGATGCCCGCGCCGATGCCCTTGGACGCGCCGGTGACGATGGCGACCTTGCCTTCGAGGGATGTCATGGGAGGAACCTTTCTCAAGTGAAGCACCGCATCGGCGACGCGGCATGGCTTGCACGGTAGTGGCTCGACATCCAAAGAAAAACCGGGGAATCCTCATCTCGGCTTGAAGCCTGTCTTCATAATCCAAGGCATGTTGCCTGACCTTCTTCCCTCGATCGCCCTGTTCGAACGCGTCGCACACCATGGGAGCTTCACGCGGGCTGCCGCCGAGTTGGGCGTGTCGCCCTCGGCCTTGTCGCAGACATTGCGCGCTCTCGAGGCGAAGCTGGGCGTGCGGCTGCTGGAGCGTTCCACGCGGCATGTCCGGCCGACGGAAGCCGGGCAGCGCTTCCTCGACGATGCCCGCCCTGGCCTCGCAACGCTGGCGTCGGCGGTCGAAGGACTCGACGAGTCGCGCAGCCGTCCGGCGGGCCTGCTGCGCCTGAACGTCTCCCAGTCGGCCGTCAAGGCAGTGCTGCAGCCCCACCTGGCGGCGTTCGCCGATGCCTTCCCGGACATCGTCGTCGAGCTGCACTGCGACAACGCGCTGCTCGATCTCGTGGCAGGAGGTTTTGACGCCGGCATCCGGCTGGGCGAGAACCTGGCGGAAGGCGTCGTCGCAGTGCCGCTC
>DATCRO010000490.1:0-4993 GCA_036569025.1 Burkholderiaceae bacterium | reverse complement strand
TGCCATTTGAGGTGCGGGTCGATCACGGTCAGCGGTTCGTCGAACAGGATGGCCGAGACGTCCTGCCGCACGAGGCCGCGCCCGAGCGAGATCTTCTGCTTGGCATCGGCGGCCAGGCCCGCGGCGCGCGAGTCGAGCTGGTGGCTCATCTCCAGCATCTCCGCGATGCGGCCCACGCGATCCTTGATCCGGTCGCGCGCGACGCCGCGGTTGCGCAGCGGGAACGCGAGGTTCTCGGCCACCGTCATCGTGTCGTAGATGACGGGGAACTGGAACACCTGCGCGATGTTGCGCTGCTGCGGCGTGAGGCCGGTGACGTCCTTGCCGTCGTACTTCACCGTGCCCTGCGAGGGCCTCACGAGGCCCGAGACGATGTTGAGCAGCGTGGTCTTGCCACAGCCCGACGGGCCCAGCAGCGCGTAGGCGCCGCCGTCGTCGAACGTCATCTTCAGCGGCAGCAGCGCGTAGTCGTCGTCCGTCTTCGGATCGGGCTTGTAGGCGTGCGCCAGGTCGAGGTCGATGCGCGACATCAATGGTTCTCCGTCGGTGCGACCAGGAGGTTGCCGTCCTGCCCGAACACGTAGGCCTGGCCGGGATGCAGGTAGAGAGTGACGTTCGAGCCGAGCGCGAACACGTGCACGCCGGTCAGCTGCGCCACCAGCTCGCCGACGGCGGTCTTCACGTGGACGAAGGTGTCGGAGCCGGAGATCTCGGCCAGCTCCACGACGCCCGCCAGCGCGAGGTCGCCGGGCCGCTCGCGCACGCCCAGCGCTCCCGCGCGCACGCCCACCGTGAGCGCGCCCGGGGCGCCCGGGGGCAGCGTGCACGCGAGGAGCGCGCCGCCCGGCAGCGCCACGCCCTGCGGCGAGGCCTGCCCCGTGATGAGGTTCATCGGCGGATCGCTGAACGCGCGCGCCACGCGGATCGACTTCGGGCGATGGAAGACCTCGGCCGTCGGCCCGTACTGCAGCAGCTCGCCGGCGTCCATCACCGCGGTGTAGCCGCCCAGCAGCAGCGCCTCGGTGGGCTCGGTGGTGGCGTAGACGACGGTCGACCGGCCCGCGGCGAACAGCGCGGAGAGCTCGTCGCGCAGTTCCTCGCGCAGCTTGTAGTCGAGGTTGACCAGCGGCTCGTCGAACAGCATCAGCGGCGCGTCCTTGGCCAGCGCCCGCGCGAGCGCCACGCGCTGCTGCTGCCCGCCCGAGAGCTCGCCGGGCATGCGCTTGAGGAACGGCTCGATGTGCAGCTTGCGCGCGAGTTCCAGCACGCGCCGGTCGATGTCGGTCTCCTTGCGCAGCCGCAGCGGCGAGGCGATGTTGTCGGCCACGGTCATCGACGTGTAGTTGATGAACTGCTGGTAGACCATCGCGACGTTGCGGTCGCGCACCGGCTTGCCGGTCACGTCCGCGCCGTCCACCAGCACGCGGCCGGCGTGCGGCTTGTCCAGGCCTGCCATCACGCGCATCAGCGTGGTCTTGCCGGCCTGCGTCGCGCCCAGCAGCACGGTGATCGCGTTGGGCACGAGCTTCAGGTCGAGCGGGTACAGGTGCGCCTGCGCGCCCGCTCGTTGTTCGATGCGTTCCAGCATCAGTTCCATGCGGTCTCCGGGGTCGATGTGGCGGTCGCGCCGGCCCAGTGCTCGGTGCACCAGGCAGCGACGGCCGCGCGCTCTTCGGCGCTCAGGTGAAGGCCCAGCTTGCTGCGACGCCACAGCACGTCGTCGGCGCTGCGGGCCCATTCGTGGTCGTGCAGGTAGGCCAGCTCGCACTCGAACAGGCCGGGCGCGACCTCGGCGCCGGGCGTGTCCGTGAGCACGCGGTCGACGCGTGCGCCGTAGGCCCGCGCGAGGCGGTGCAGCACCGCGGCGTCGAACTGCGGGTAGCGCCGGCGCACCGTCTCCTCGAAGCGCACGAAGTCCGTGTCGGGGCGGCGCGCGGGGCCGATCCACTTGTTCAGGTCGCCGCCGGGCAGGAAGGCGCCGTTCGTCCAGCGGCCGCGCCGGGAATCGACGCCCAGCGGCGCCATCAGCAGGTCGGCGGCGTCCTCGGCGAGGCGGCGGAAGGTGGTGATCTTGCCGCCCCACACGGTCAGCAGCGGGGCCTGCGCGGTGTCCAGGTCCAGCGAGTAGTCGCGCGTGACGGCCGACGGGTCGCCCGACTCGTCGTCCAGCAGCGGGCGCACGCCCGAGTACGTCCACACCACGTCGGCCGGCACGACGGCCTTGGCGAAGTAGCGGCTCGCCTGCTCGCACAGGTAGCGGATCTCCGATTCGTCGATCCTCGCGGCGCCGACCGGGCCGTGGTGCTCGACGTCGGTGGTGCCGATCAGCGTGAAGTCGTGCTCGTACGGGATCGCGAAGATGATGCGCTTGTCGGGGTTCTGGAAGATGTACGCGTGGCCGTGCTCGAACAGCTTGGGCACGACGATGTGGCTGCCCTTGACGAGCCGCAGCGACTTGTTCCGGCTCAGGTGCGCGTGCTCGGACAGGAACTGCGCCGCCCACGGCCCGGCGGCGTTGACGAGCGCACGCGCCTTGAGCGTGTGGAACGAGCCGTCGGCGCTGTCCAGGGTCGCCTGCCAGCCGTCGGCCGAACGCTGCGCGTCGCGGCAGTGCCAGCGCGTGAGGATGGTGGCGCCGCGCTCCATCGCGTCGATGGCGTTGAGCACCACCAGGCGCGCGTCGTCCACCCAGCCGTCGGAATAGACGAAGCCCTTGGTGAAGCGCGGCTGCAGCGGCGCGCCCGCGGCGTGGCGGCGCAGGTCGACGGTGCGCGAGCCGGGCAGCACCTCGCGGCGCGCCAGGTGGTCGTAGAGGAACAGGCCGATGCGGATCATCCAGACCGGCCGCATGCCCGGGTCGTGCGGCATCACGAAGCGAAGCGGCCACATGATGTGCGGCGCGCTGCGCAGCAGCACCTCGCGCTCGGCCAGCGCCTTGCGCACCAGCGCGAACTCGTTGTACTCGAGGTAGCGCAGGCCGCCGTGGATCAGCTTGGTGCTGGACGACGAGGTCGCCTGCGCCAGGTCGTCCTTCTCGCACAGCACCACCTGCAGGCCGCGGCCGGCGAGGTCGCGCGCGATGCCCGCGCCATTGATCCCGCCCCCGACGACGAGGACGTCGCACTGGGTCGGGAGCGCGCCGGAGCGCGGGCCGGAAGTGGGAGAGGCAGCTTGCACGGTGCTTTCCGAGTTCTTAACGGACATTCAGGTTGAGTTCGGTTGGCAGCGATTCTGTTCGTTTTGTTTTCGTTTTATCTCAAGGTAAACCCTCGAATCGATTCGCATTTGATCGTTTAGATTCGCTCGCCATGAATCCCTCTCCGCGCCAGCTCGAGCTCATCGAGGAGGTGCGCCGCATGCAGACCGTCAGCGTCGAGGCGCTCGCGGAGCGCTTCGGCGTCACGCTGCAGACGGTGCGCCGCGACATCCGCCAGCTCAACGACGCCGGGCTGCTGACGCGCTTCCATGGCGGCGTGCGCATGCCGGGCTCGACCACCGAGAACATCGAGTACCGCAAGCGCCAGCAGCTCAACGCCCAGGCCAAGCAGCGCATCGCGCACGAGGTGGCGGCGCGCGTGCCGCACGGCTCGTCGCTGCTGATCAACATCGGCACCACCACCGAGGCGATCGCCCGCGCGCTGCTGCGCCACAAGGGGCTGCGCGTGATCACCAACAACCTGAACGTGGCGGCGATCCTGTCGGACAACGCGGACTGCGAGGTCATCGTCGCCGGCGGCGCGGTGCGCGCGATGGACCGCGGCATCATCGGCGAGATGACGGTCGATTTCATCGGCCAGTTCAAGGTCGACATCGGGCTGATCGGCATCTCGGGCATCGAGGCCGACGGCTCGCTGCGCGACTTCGACTACCGCGAGGTCAAGGTGGCGCGCGCCATCCTCGAGCATTCGCGCGAGGTCTGGGTGGCCGCCGACCACAGCAAGTTCAACCGCCCCGCGATGGTGGAGATGGCGCGCTTCGAGCAGATCGAGATGCTGTTCACCGACGGCGCGCCGCCCGAGCCCTTCCCCGCGCTGCTCGCGCAGGCGAACGTGACGCTCGTCAACTGCAACGACGAACAACCATGAACAAGCCCACCCACCTCCTCGCGCTCGACCAGGGCACCTCCAGCTCGCGCTCGATCGTGTTCGACGCCCAGGGCGGCATCGTCGCGATGGCGCAGGCCGAGTTCCGCCAGATCTACCCGCGTCCGGGCTGGGTGGAGCATGACCCGAGGGAGATCCTGCAGTCGCAGCTGGCCACGGCCCGCGAGGCGCTTGCCAAGGCCGGACTGACGGCGGCCGACATCGCCTCCATCGGCATCACCAACCAGCGCGAGACCACGCTCGTGTGGAACCGCATCACGGGCGAGCCGGTGCACAACGCGATCGTGTGGCAGGACCGCCGCGCCGAGCCCACCTGCGCGTCGCTGCGCGAACAGGGCCTGGAGCCGGTGTTCCGCGCGAAGACGGGCCTGATCGTCGACGCCTACTTCTCCGGCACCAAGCTCAAGTGGATCCTCGACAACGTCGACGGCGCGCGCGCCGCCGCCGCGCGGGGCGAGCTCGCGTTCGGCACCATCGACACCTGGCTGATATGGCACCTGACCGGCGGCAAGGTGCACGCGACCGACGTGAGCAACGCCTCGCGCACGCTGCTGCTGGACGTGCACGCCAACGCCTGGAGCGACGAGCTGCTGAAGCTGCTGGGCGTGCCGCGCAACATGCTCCCCGACGTGCGGCCCTCGGCCCACCTCTTCGGCCACACGAAGGAAGAGGTGCTGGGCGTGTCCCTGCCCATCGGCGGCGTGGCCGGCGACCAGCAGAGCGCGCTGTTCGGCCAGGCCTGCTTCCGGCCCGGCCTGGCGAAGAACACCTACGGCACCGGCTGCTTCATGCTGATGCACACCGGGTCCAAGTTCCAGCTCTCGACCAACGGGCTCGTCACCACCAGCGCCTCGCAGCCGACGGCCACGCCGGAGTTCGCGCTGGAGGGC
>DATCRO010000489.1:0-3742 GCA_036569025.1 Burkholderiaceae bacterium | reverse complement strand
CTCGAGCGGCAGGATGCGGTTGGTCAGCGACAGCGCGGCCTCGACGTTGTTGCCGTCGGCGGCCTGGTCCGCGGTCTCCTGCAGCATCGGGATCGTCTGCGCGGCGAGCGCGGCGATGTCCTTGACCGTGCGGCGTTCGTCGTCATTGCCGCCGGCGCCGGCGGCCAGCGCCTGCAGCGTCTTCTCGTCGGCGAGGTAGCGCGCCTTGGCGGCCTTGAACACCTCGACCTCCGCCGTGATCGACTTCATCTCGGTCATCAGCGCGACGCCGCGCACCTGGATGGCCATCTCGTCCATCGAGTTGCGCAGGTGGCCCACCGCGTCGGACATCGCGTTGTTGACCTCGACGACGCGCTCGACCTTGGCGGCGATCACCTGCGCCTGCCAGGCGCTGACGGCCGACCCCAGCAGCGACAGCGCCACCAGCGTGCCGAAGCCGAAGGCGAGTCGCTGCGCGACGGAGAAGTTCTTGCGGGAGGGAGTGTGCGACATGGAGAGTGCCTGACAGGGGATTCCCCGAGCTATCGGCGGTCCCCGCCGGAAATTGAGCATCCGGGATCGCCGTCGCCGCGCATATTTCTCACCCGCGCCGGGCCGCGCACGCGATCGGCCGATCAGGCCGCCGCTTGAGCCGTTCGGGCAGCGCACGCCGCTTCGCGGACAATGTGCCGGGAAACAGGGGGAGCGCGATGTCGGAGACCGATCTGGAGGTGCAGCCCGGCGAGGCGGCCCCGGTACGAGGCGGCCGTGCGCCGGTGAGGCGCTGGATCCTGCAGGGCGCGCGCAGCGTCGTGTTCCTGCGGCCGGACTGGACGGGACTGCGCGCCACGCCGCTGTTCCTCGCGGGTGTCTGCGCCGCGAACCTCGCCGTGGTGATCGCGACCGGCCGCCTGTTCGTGGCAGGCCCGGCGACCTTCCACTGGTACCTGCTGGGCTACGGATGGTTCCAGGCCGTGCTGGTCGCGTGGGGCTGCTGGCTCGCCTCGAACGGGGCGGCGCCGCGCGGCGACTCGCCGGACACGTCCGTCGACGCTCCTGCCATGCTGACGATGCTGTGGGTGCAGTGCCTGGCCTTCGCCGTCCTGGCCGGCATCGTCTACGTGCCCGCATGGCGCGGCGTCGGCGGCCTGCACTGGCCGACCGGTGCGCTGACGTACATGCCCCTGCTCGTCCATGTCGCATGGATGGCATCGGCACAGATCCGCGTGGCGCTCGGTGGCACGCGCGCCGCGCGCCCCTGGCCCCGCGCCGGCCTGGTGCTGGCCCTGCTGCTGGCCCTGGCCCTGGATCTCGCGATCCCGTTGCGCTACTGGCAGGCCGACAAGGCGCCGCAGTCGACGGCCCGGGCGGCGGAGCCGGCCGCGGTGGCGAGCGCTGCCGCCAGCACGCCGGACGGCGGCCCGGACGCCACCGAGGACGCCGACGCCGAGACGGACTTCCCGCTGCTCAAGCTCTCGCAGGAGATGTTCGAGCACCAGCAGCGGCTGCTGGCCACGCAGCTCGACGCCATCGCGCCGCAGCGCCCGGGCGTCGTCGACATGTACGCCATCACCTTCGCGCCCTATGCGGACGTCGACGTCTTCATGCGCGAGAGCGCGGTCGTCGCGGGCGTCATGGAACAGCGCTTCGACACGCGCGGCCGCACGCTGCAGCTGGTCAACAACCTCAAGACGACGGACACCCTGCCCTGGGCGACCCCGCTGAACCTGCAGCGCGCCATCGCGCGCATGGCCCGGCGCATGGACCGCGACGACGACATCCTGTTCATCCACCTGACGTCGCACGGCGGCGCCGATGCGCGGCTGGCCGCGGAGTTCTTCCCGCTCACGGTGGACGAGCTGACGCCGCAGGCGCTGCGCCGCTGGCTGGACGAGGCGCACGTCCGCAACCGCGTCATCTCGATCTCGGCCTGCTACTCGGGCAGCTGGATCGCGCCGCTGGCCGACGACGACACGCTCGTGATGACCGCGGCCGACGCCGACCACACGTCCTACGGCTGCGGCTCGAAGTCGACGCTGACCTTCTTCGGACAGGCCATGTACGACGAGCAGCTGCGCCACACATGGTCGTTCGAGGAGGCCCACGCCGCGTCGCGCAAGCTCATCGCGCAGCGCGAGAAGGAGGCGGGCAAGACGGATGGCTACTCGAATCCGCAGATCCGCATGGGCTCGCGCATCCGCGAGCGCCTCAAGGCCCTGCAGGCGCGGCTGGCGGGCTCCGCGGCGCGCTGACGTCCCGCGATCGCGCCCTGCCGCTCAATATTGGCGGAACCAGTGCACGTGGTTGCGGCTGACGCTCAGTGTCTCGCTGCGACCCTTCAGGTGCACCTCGGCCGTCTCGTTGGGCCCCTTGACCACCTGCGACACGAAGCGCAGGTTGACGATGGTCGACCGGTGGATCTGGATGAAGGTCTCGGGCTCGAGGCCATCCAGCAGCTCGCGGATCGACTTGCGGATCAGCGCCTCGCCGCCCACCCACACGACCAGCGTGTACTTCTCGTCGGAACGGAAGTACAGCACCTCGTCGACCGGGATCAGCTTGATCATCTGTCCGACCGACGCGCGGATCCACTGCAGCCGGTCGCCCGCGGGCGCGCGGCGGCGCAGCTCGCCGGCGAGCGCGCTGAGGACGGCGTCGAGGTCGCCGGGCGGCAGCCGGCCGAGCGCGGCCGAGGCCTCGGGCGCATCGGCCGCCAGGCCCGCCCCCTGGCCCGGCCCGCCGTCGGCCACGTTCATGCGGCGGCGCTCGGCGACGCGGCGGCGCAGGCGGGCCACGCTCTCGCCCAGGCGCTCGGCGTCGAAGGGCTTGACGACGTAGTCGATCGCCCCCTGCTCGAACGCCGCGACGGCGTACTGCTCGTAGGCGGTGACGAACACGATCTGCACGTCCGGCCCCATCAGGCGCGCGGCCTCGACGCCGTTCATGCCCGGCATGTGCACGTCCAGGAAGACGACGTCGGGCCGCAGCTGCACCACGAGGTCGACCGCCTCGCGGCCGTTGCGCGCCTCGCCGGCGATCTCGAGCTCCGGCCACAGCTGCGCCAGGTGGTGGGCCAGATGCGTGCGCAGCAGCGGCTCGTCGTCGACGATCAGCGCGCGCACGGCGCCGGGCGCGCCGGGGCCGCGCGGGCGTGCGGCGGTGTCGTCGACGGGAAATTCGGAATCGCTCATGAAGTGGCTTGGGTGGCGTGCGACGCGGGCACGTCGATCAGGATCTCGGCCAGCAGCCCGTGCGGCGCGACCTCGGACAGCTCCAGCCGGGCCGCCGGGCCATAGAACGCGACGAGGCGCTCGCGCAGGTTGGCGAGGCCGGTGCCGGGCACCGCCGACTCGCCCATGCCCACGCCGTCGTCGCGCACCGCCAGGCGCACGATGTCGCCCGAGCGCGAAGTGCTCACCGCGATCGCGCCGCCGGTCTCGGATGGGTCGATGCCGTGGCGCACGGCGTTCTCCACCAGCGTCAGCAGCAGCATCGGCGGGCACGGGAAGCCCTGCAGCGCCGGGTCGCCCTCCACGGTGAACTGCAGGCGGTCGGGCATGCGCAGGTGCATCAGCTCGAGGTAGCTGCGCACCAGCGTCATCTCGCGGCCCAGGCGGGCGTCGCCGTCGTCCAGGCGCGGCATCGTGGCCTTGAGGTAGGCGATCAGGCTGCGCAGCACGGCGGGCGCGCGCGGCGAACCGGTCTCGACCAGCGCCTGCACGTTGGCGAGCGTGTTGAACAGGAAATGCGGCTCGACCTGCGC
>DATCRO010000488.1:0-3668 GCA_036569025.1 Burkholderiaceae bacterium | reverse complement strand
TGTGCGGCGACGGCGTGCAGGAGATGTACCGCGCGATCTGCGCGTTGCGCGGCGAGAAGGCCCGCCGCATCGGACTGAAGCCGCTGCTCGGGCACGCGTGCACTGCGCGCGACCCGCATTGCTCGCGGGCGCTGGCGATGTTCTGCGGCCTGCTCGGCGACTTCGCCGGACACGTCGCGCTGACGCTGGGCGCGGACGGCGGCGTGGTGGTCGCGGGCGAGATCGTCGATGCGCTCGGCCACTGGTTCACCCGCTCGCCGTTCCGCCGCCGGTTCGAGGCGCGCGGGCGCTATCGCGAGACGCTGCGGGCGATTCCGACGGTGGTGGCGGGGCGAGGGGCGCAGCCGCGGTTGATGGTCGGCTGAACCGCTGGCTCCGTATCGAGTCGTTCTCAGGCCGCCGCATCGAAGGCGGCGTCAGGCACCGCAGCCGATGTCATCGGCGTGGCGGCCGCGAGTCAGGGCGGAGCCAGACCCCTTCGGCAGCGTCTCGCCGTGCGGGCGAGGGATCCGCGCACCGATCGGTCAGCGCGCGGCCATGGCTGTCGTGCCGGTCACTTCTTCGTCTTGAGATTGGCCAGCGCGCCGAACGCCAGTGCCATCGCGGTGGGCGCTGCCGGGCTCGACGAGACGTTCGCGCGCTGCGGACGATCGTCCTGGCGCGGGCGGCGGTCGTCGTCGCGACGCGGACCGGCGTTGCGCGGACGGTCGCCTTCCGGGCGCGGGCCGCGAGGGCCATCCGGACGCGGACCACGGGGGCCGTCCGCACGCGGGCCTTGCGGCCGATCGCCGCGCGGACCGCGCTGGCCTTCCGGACGCGGACCCCGCGGGCCGTCGGCGCGCGGCGGACGCGGCGCCCGAGCCGCGCGCTCGCCTTCGGCCTGCGCGGCCTCGCCTTCGCTCGCGGGCGCGGACTGCGCATCGCGCGATGGACGAGCGCCACGTTGTCCTTCCGGTCGCGGGCCGCGCTTGTGCTGCGGGCCGCGGCGATCGCGGTTGAACGCGGGCGGCGGCGGCTCCGACGCTTCCTTGCGGGCGCGGGCGATCAGCGGCTCGAGCTCGGCCTCGGGGATGCCCTTGGCGGCGGCGAACTCCGCGGCGGGCAGCGTGTTGGCCTCGAACTCCTTGAGCAGCGTGGCGCGGTTGGCGCGCTGCTCCTGTTCGAGCGCCATGCGCGCCTGGGTGTTCGCGCGGCGGCGCGCCAGCTCCTCGACGGCCGCGTTGCGGTGCTCGTCGCTCAGCTCGTCACCGGCGTTGCCGTCCAGGTCGAAGCGGTGCGTGGCCTTGACCAGCGCGTTCAGATACGCGTGGCTGCCGGTGTAGCGGCGCAGGAAGGCCGACAGCTGCGGCTTGGTGAACTGGCCCGGCGAGCGCGCCTGGATGTCGGCCTGGATGCGCAGCTTCAGCGGCTTGGGCGGGTTCGAGAACAGCGCCGGGTACAGCTTCTTGAGCTGCGGGCCGGCATCCTCCAGCGCGGGCTTCGCGGCCTGGCCGGCCGGCTGCGATTCCTCGGCGGCGGGGGTGTCGCCCGATGCACCGGCCGCGGCGGCGTCCGCCTCGGACGACGGCTCGGCAGCGGCGGCAGCGACGGGCGCCGACTCTTGCGCCGCGTCGGCTGCGGGCAGCGAGACGGGCGCGGAATCGTCGCCTTCGGGCGGCGTCGAGGACGGGGGAAGCGAGGACATGCGGCAACGGAAGTGAAGCGGTGAAGGGGCGTATTGTCGCAATGTTCGGGGCGCCGCGACAGCCCGGCGGTTCGCGGGTTTGAAACGGGCGGTGCGAGGGGCTGTCGAGCTGGCGTCGCGAGAGCTCTTCTGCCGCTGGCGCGACGGGATCGCCGGCCGGCGTCAGCGCCCCGCGCTCGCGGCCGCCGCCTGCAATTCCGCCTTGCTCGCCAGGTCGCGCGCCACCGCCTGCACCGCCGGCTCCGAGCGCTCGATGAAGTGCGCGTGCATGTCCTCGCGAATCTGTTCCGCGGTCTCGTTCATCTTGCGGCCCACGGGCGAATTCCAGAACGCCGCGATCTCGCCGAGTTCGGCGCCGTCGAAGTGGTTGGGCATGACGTTGCCGGCGCCCGGCCTGCGCGACTGCGCGATGAGCGTCGGGCCGAGCGCCGACAGCTTGCGCCCCGTCGGCGAGTCGAAGAACGCGCTGATCTGGCGGATCTCCTCGGTCTCGAAGTACTTCGCGTAGATCTCGTAGGCGGTGTACGCGGCCAGCTCGTCGGCGTCGAAGCGCTGCAACGCGGCCTCGAGCTCGCGCCGGCCCTCGGCCAGCAGCGCGGGGACGCGGGCGTGCGCCGCCTCGGACGCGGCACGGTCGGGGAACTTGTCGGCGTCCAGGTCGGCGTGCGTGGCGTCCTCCAGGCGTGGCAGCGAATCGTGCGCGATCTTGGGCGCCATGCGCGGCCACGCCTCGGCCAGCCGGTAGGCGACGACGAAGTCCGCCAGGGCCTGGCGCTTGTCCTTGGGCAGGGGCGGCGCGGCGGGCGCGCGCGCGGCGGCGAACGCGAGGGCGCAGAGCAGGGCGAGGCGGGAGGCGGGCGTCATCGGCGGCGATCTCGAACGGTGACGCGCATTCTCGCGCGTGAGGCGCGGGCGCGCTCGCGAGCACACGGCGCGTGCGCCACAATGGCCCGCATGGAGACCCCACGCTTGCTCATGCGTCTGCCCGCGCACGTGCTCAACGGAATCGCCGTGTCGCTGGGCATCTCCCTGATACAGATCACGTTCGCGCTGGCGTTCGGCAAGCTGGCCGCGCTGGCCGCGGCGACCGGCGCCATCTGCTCGAGCCTGGCCGACCTGCCGATCGCGCCGGCGCGCACCTGGCGCCGCGTGGGCACCGGCGCGGTGATGGCCTGCCTGAGCGTGCTGCTGGTCAACCTGCTGCGCGAGTCGGGCGTGGCGATGGGCATCACCGTGATGTTCCTGGCGTTTTGTTCGGCGATGGCGCTGGCGTGGGGCCTGCGCGCGGGGCCGCTGTCGTTCATCCCGATCCTGGCGCTGATCTTCACGCTGGCCGCGCCGCCGCCGGCCAACATGCGCGCGCTGTGGATGCACTGCGGCTGGACGGCCGTCGGCGCGCTCGCGTACTTCCTGTGGGCCGTGCTGGGCTCGCGCGTGCTGCAGCCGCGCTACCGCACGCTGGCGCTGGCCGCCGCGTTGTCGGCGCTGGCGACGCTGCTGCGCTCGCGTGCGGCGCTGCTGTCGCGCACCGAGTCCAACGGGCCGCCGCCGCTGCAGGAGTGGATCCGCAGCCAGGTCGCGCTCGACGAGCGCCTGCAGGCTGCGCGCGACCTGCTGTTCCCGGCGGTCGGCGAACCGCACGCCGGCCGGGCGATCGCCGTGCTGCTGCAGGCCGTCGAGATGCGCGACACGCTGCTCGCGGGCGAGCTCGACATCGAGCTTCTGGGCGGCGACGCGCCCGCCCACCAGCTGCGCGAACGCCTGCGCGTGCATGGCGGCCGCGTGGCCGACGCCATCGAGGCGATGGCCGATGCGCTGCGCGATCACGGCATGGCGGTGCCCGCGTCGGCCGCGACGCCGTTCGACGAGACGGACATCGAGACCGGCGAGCCCGTCACGCCGCATCCGTCGCGCCACGTGCCGGGCTCGGCATCGCTGGCGCGTTCGGCCGCGTCCGCCGCGGCCACCGCGCCGTCGTCGGCGG
>DATCRO010000487.1:0-10112 GCA_036569025.1 Burkholderiaceae bacterium | reverse complement strand
GGCCAGGCCCCTCCGGTCGCGCGATGCCACGGCCTTTCCTCAACCGCCGGTGCCTCGTCGCGCCGGCCCCTGCGACACCGACGTCCGCGCCGGCGGCGTCGGCGGATCGAGTGGCTCCGGCGCGGGCATGGCCGCCGCGGGGGCGGCCTCGGCCGCGCGCGGGATCGCGTCGAGCCATCCGCCCGTGAAGCCCGCGCGGCGCAGGCCGGCGACCAGCGGCGCGCAACCATGCATCAGCTTCCACGGCATGCCGGTGCGGTGGTTCTCGATCATCACGACGGTCGGCCCTTCGTTGATGCCGAAATGGAACGGCGACACCCAGCCGACCGCGTGCCGGCGGTCGGCCGGATAGCTCGGGTTGAACGAGGCCTTGAAGCCGTACGGGTTGGCCACGTGCAGCTGGATGTGGCGGTAGTTGGCGACCGTGGGCAGCACGATGTCCGGCGCGAACGGCAGCGACGCGACGACGGCCCACGGCGCCAGCGTGCCGTCGTCGGGGCCCTCGGGCACGCCGCGCGCGACGTAGTCGAAGAACGGCGGCTCGCCCGGCCCGTGCCAGTGCTGCGGGCCCGGCCCGTCACTGGCGGTGATGCCCCAGCAGAACTCGCCGTACATCGCGTGGCGGCGCGGATTGCGGATCGCGTAGCGCTGCTGCACCTGCACGGCGGCGCGGCTGTTGGCGAAGTAGTCGCTGCCATGCGCGCGCATGAAGCCGTCCTGCAGCCCGCGGAAGTCGATCCACAGCTGCGACATCTGGTGGATGAACAGCGGCCCCGCGTGCAGGTAGGCGACGCCCTCGACCTCCTGCCACGCGTACGTGCTGCACCACGCGTCGTACGACGACGCCGGGATCGGGTGCGTCGGCGAGCCCAGCGCCAGCAGGTACAGCACCAGCGCCTCGTCGTAGCCCTCCCAGTGCCAGGGCAGCCGCCCCGTCTCGGGCTTCCAGCCGTGGCAGATCGTGCCGCGCTCGCCGAGCATCCAGTCCCATTCGACGCGCTCGTACAGCGCCTTGGCCAGGCGCCGCAGCTCGACCTCGTCGTCCGACGGCCCGCGGAAGTACGCGGCCGCGGCCAGCACGCCCGCCATCAGCAGCGCGGTGTCGATCGTCGACAGCTCGCACCGCCACGCGCGGCGTCCCGTGGCCATGTCCAGGAAGTGGTAGAAGAAGCCGCGATGGCCGGCCGCGGTCGGCGACTCGCCCTGTTCGGCGGCCAGCAGGAACCGCAGCGTCACGAGCGTGCGCTGCAACGCCTTGTCGCGCGTCATCAGGCCGCGCTGCACGCCCACCGGATAGCAGGTCAGCGCCATGCCGATCGCCGCGACGCTGGCGGGCCAGTCCGGCGCCGTCTTGTCCAGCACCAGGCCGTTGGCCTCGTTGACCTCGTGCACGAAGTAGCCGAAGGACTCGCGCTGGAGGTCGCCCAGCATCGTGTCGCGCGCGATCGCCTCGCGCCGCGTGAAGCCGTGCTGCACGGCGTGCTTGGCGACGTTCGGGTCGACGCCGAGGTCGCGCGGGCGGGCGGGCGAGGTCATAAGGCAACCTCCGCCCTGCGGGCTGCGGTGCGAGCGCCCTTCGGAGCGGCCGGGCGGGCGCTCATAAGGCCTCCCATTCGATGCGCACCAGCGCCATCGCATTGGCGGGCATCGGCAGCGTGAAGACGACTTCGCGGATCGCGCCCGGCTCGGCCGCGATGGCGATGCGCTCGGGCGCCAGCTCGGAGGCCGTCTCCAGCGCATCCACCTGGCGCGGATGCGGGTACTCGGGGCTGCCCAGGCGCAGCCATTCGGCCTTGGCGTTGGCGTGGGTGTCGTCGATGCGCGTGATCGTCGCCGAGCGCGGCCGGCGGCCCTGCATGCCCTGCAGCCGCACGGTGACGAGCTCGCCGGCGATCGGGTGCCGCGGCATCGCGACGTTGATCAGCAGCACGTTCGTGACCGCGTCGTCGGCGGCGGCGCCGACGTGCATCTGCAGCGTCGGATGCGAGCCCGTCGTCGGCCAGCGCCGCGTGCCGAGCTGGTCGACCAGCTGGAAGCCGCGGTACACGGGCTTGGGCACGCCGTACAGGTTCATCAGCCCGAAGCCGCCGTGGTACGGGACGCTGGGGAAGTAGTTCTCCTCGAAGATGTCGGTGAAGGTCCACCAGCTGTAGCCGTCGACCACGTCGTCCACGCCGAGCATGAAGTGCGCGGCGAGCGCGGCGCAGAACGGGCCGTCGTGCATGGGGTCGCGCGGATTCGACGTGATGTTCCACTCGGTGTAGTACAGCGGCCGCGCGCCCGCGACCGCCCGCGCGTCACGCGCGCGGTCGCGCATGACGCTCATGGGCGCGTCGGCCAGCTGCGACACGGTGTCGGTCAGGATCGAGCCGAAGGCGTCGGTCGGGTAGTAGTGCGTGCTGATGAAGTCGGGCGGACAGGCGTTGGCGGCGCAGAACCGGTCGAAGTCGGCCAGCCACTCGTTGGCTGCCGTGGCCGGCCCGCCCACCCGCAGCCGCGGCGAGATCGCCTTGACGGCCGTCCAGGTCGCCTTGAAGAACTCGAAGTACCTCGCCTGGCCGCCGGTCCAGAACGCCACGAGGTTGGGCTCGTTCCATACCTCCAGCGGCCACTGCGCCACCTCGTCGACGCCGTAGCGCTCCACCCAGTGGCCCACGAGCTTCGTCATCAGCAGCTGCCAGTCGGCCAGGCGGCGCGGCGGCGTGACGTTGGCCCGGTAGTGGAAGACGCTGTTGCCGTCCGATGACAGCGTGGCCGGCATGAACGACAGCTCCACCAGCGGGCGCATGCCCAGCGACAGCAGGAAGTCGAACACGCGGTCGATGTTGAAGAACGAGAACAGGAACTGGTTGTCCTGGTTCACGAGCGTGCCCATGTCGTCGCTGAGCAGGCCGTGGAAGCGCACGTGCCGGAAGCCCAGCTCGCGGTGCGCGCGGGTGAGCTGCTGCTGCCAGTCCGCGCGCAAGGCGGTGGGCGCATGGCAACTGCCCACGCAATGGCGCCACGGGTGGCGCAGCGGCGTGGCCGGGGCGGACAGGTCGCAGGACAAGGTGGCGGGCGAGGGCATGGCGGCGATGGACGACGGCGGCCGCTCGACAGGCGCCGCGCCCGCCGGTCGGCAAGTCGAATGCCCGACAGCAAGGGCGAGGCCGTCGGCGAGCTTGCGAAGGGCGGCGCGGCGCTGCATGGCGCAATTGAACGCCGATTGGCCGAACTTGTTCGTCGAAGCGGACATCTCGCGCGTGAATGTGGCCGGGCAGGCAGGCCGCCGGCGAAGGCAGGCCGCATGCCCGTGCCCGGGCAAGCCCCAAATCCCGGTCGGTGGTGATTTGGGACAATGCGATCTTCCGCCGCGCGGCGCCCAAAAGGCGTCGGCGCGGCGTTCCCCATCCGTGATCCCCGGGAATCGACTTGAACACCATCGTTGCAAACCCTGCCGGCAGCGTGCCTGAAGCGGCGTCCAGACCCTGGCAGCCGCGCGGCCTCGCCGTCATCTTCTTCACCGAGATGTGGGAGCGCTTCAGCTTCTACGGCATGCGCGGGATCCTGGTGCTGTACCTGGTCAAGCAGCTCGGCTACAAGGACGCCGACGCCAACGAGGTGCTGGGCATCTACGCCGGCCTGGTGTACGTGACCCCGATGATCGGCGGCTGGATCGCCGACCGCTGGCTGGGCATGCGCCTGGCGGCCGTCATCGGCGGGGCCGTGATGATGCTGGGCCACTTCGCCATGGCCGTGCCGTCGATGCTGCACATCGCGCTCGGCCTGCTGATCGTGGGCAACGGCTTCTTCAAGGCCAACACGAGCTCGATGGTGGGCGAGCTCTACGACGGCGTGAACGACCCGCGCCGCGACGGCGGCTACAGCATCTTCTACATGGGCATCAACCTCGGCGCGATGCTGTCGCCGCTGGTCTGCGGCACGCTGGGCGAGAAGGTGGGCTGGCACTACGGCTTCGCGTCCGCCGGCGTGGGCATGGCCATCGGCGTCGTCACCTTGGTGTCGTTCCAGGGCGTGATCGGCCGGGCGGGCCTGCGCGAGGGGCAGGCGCCCATCGGCTGGAGCAACCTGCCCGTCATCGCGCTGTGGTGCCTGGGTTCCGTCGGCGTCGTGCTCGCAGGGCTGTTCATCGGCCCGATCCTCGGCGCGCTTCCGGTCGCCGTGAAGCTCGTGCTGGCGCTCGCCGCGATCGCGGCGGCCGTCCTGTTGCCGCGCATGATCGGCGGCAAGACGGTCGGTGGCGACAGGCTGACCGGCGCCGAGTGGAAACGCATCGTCGCGATCTGCGTGGTCACGATGTTCTCGGTCTTCTTCTGGATGGGCTTCGAGCAGGCGGGCGGGTCGATGAACCTGTTCGCCGACCAGCAGACCCAGCGCACGCTGTGGGGCTTCGAGGTGCCGGCCAGCTGGTTCCAGACCATCAACTCCGCCGCCATCCTCGTGCTGGGCCCGCTGTTCGCCTTGATGTGGTCGTGGATGAACCGGTCGCGCTATCCGCTGCCCGATTCCGCCAAGCAGGGCCTCGGCCTGGTCATCCTGGGTCTGAGCTTCGTGCTGATGGATCACGCCAAGGTGCTGGCCGACGCCACCGGTCCGGTCAGCCCGATGTGGCTGTTCTACGCCTACCTGATCCAGACCCTGGGCGAGCTCATGCTCTCGCCGGTGGGCCTGGCGCTGACGTCGCGCGCGGCACCGGCCCGCGTGGCCGCCCTGCTGATGGGCGTCTGGATGCTGTCCAATGCCGCCGGCAACTACCTGGCCGGCACGCTGGGCAAGATCATGGACGGCACCGGCATCGCGCCCTACAAGTTCCTCTACATGGCTGCCATCGGTGCCGGCGTCCTGCTGCTGTTGATCACGCCGATCCTGCACAAGATGCTGCGCGCGCGCGACGAGTCGACGGTCATCTGACGCTCGCGCGCCGTCGACGGGAACGCCGACCGGCAGCCGATCCGTCATCCTGCGCGAAGCGCAGTCGCCGGATCCACGGCGGCCTGCCGCGTCGCCTGTCGGTCGCGCCACCGCGTCGTGGTGTCAGGTCTTGAATCGTTGCGCGCCGGCGCCGTCGAAGATGGTGTCAGGTCTTGAAAGTTGCGCGAGGAAGTCTTCGCGGCCACGGAGCGCATGGGCGCGCAACTTTCAAGACCTGACACCATCCGGTGAGTCGCGCGGGACCAGGGAGCGCCCGCGCAAAGGACTCAGGAACCCTTGGCCGCCGCCTCCGCGGTCTTCTTCAGCGACTCCAACCCTGCCTCGAAATCCCTGCCCACCATCTTGTCCATGTCCATGAACACCCCCATCAGCTTGGACATGAACGGGCTCGGCCCGAACATCGCCCAGGTGAGGTCGGTGCCCGAGTCGGTGGGCTTCAGCAGGAACTGGGCGGTGTTGCTCGCCTTGAAGGGCTTGAGGAAATCGAGCTTGATCGAGATGAGGCCGCCCTCCGGGCCCGCCCGCATCTCGGTGACCTCCATGCGGCCGGCGCCCACCTTGCCGGTGCCTTCCCACTCGTAGACGGCCCCCACGCCGGTGTCGGCGCCGCCGTACCTGCGCTGCATCGTCGGATCGATGTGTTCCCATGGCGACCACTGGCTCCACGCGCGGAAGTCGTCGATCAGCTCGGCGACCTGGATGATGGGCGCGCCGATCCGGATGGAGCGTTCGATGCGGAAGGTGTCCGGCCGCGTGCTGGCGTAGGCGACCAGGGCGACGACGGCGACGACGATGACGAGCAGGACGGTGAGCATGGGCGGTTCCCTCGAAGCCTGGCCGTGGCGGCCGTCGCGATCATCGGCGAAAAATGCGGCCCGGCGGAAGAGGGGTGTCCCGCCGGCGTCGTCGCGGGCCCATGTCGAAAACGGGACGGCTCGCGCGTCGTGGGGACATGGCACCGTGCCATTACAGTCACCTCCCATCAGACCCGACCACCGGAGAACCCGATGAATACCCTGTCTCGTCTCGCCGCCGCCGCCCTGTTCGCCGCCTCCGCCGCCCAGGCTGCGCCGGTCGCCTACGACATCGATCCGACGCACACCTACCCGAGCTTCGAGGCCGACCACATGGGCATCTCCACGTGGCGCGGCAAGTTCGACCACACGACCGGCACGGTCACGATGGACCGCGACGCCGGCACCGGCACGGTGGACATCGTCGTCGACATGAAGAGCGTCAACTTCGGCCTGCCGGCCCTGGACAAGGTGGCCAGGGGCAAGGAGCTGTTCGAGGTCGACAAGTACCCGAAGGCGCACTTCAAGGGCACGCTGGAGGGCTTTGCCGACGGCGCGCCGACCAAGGCGGTCGGCACGCTGGAGATGCACGGCAAGACCAACCCGGTCACGCTGGACATCAAGAAGTTCAAGTGCATCCCGCACCCGATGTTCAAGCGCGAGGACTGCGGCGCCGACATCTACGCCACCATCGACCGCGAGCAGTTCGGCATGGACGCCGGCAAGGCTTACGGCTTCAGCATGGCCGTCGACCTGCGCATCCAGGTCGAGGCGATCGCGCGCAAGTGAGGGCCGTCGCCGCCACGCACGTGACGGCGGCGTGACGGCCGCTCAGCCGCCGGGGCCCTGCTCCGCCGTCGGCTGCAACTCGATGCGCAGCCAGCCCGGCAGGAACAGGTCGCCCTGGTAGCGGATGCCGGCGTCCTCGGCACCGATCGACCGCGTCGAGTCCTCGGCCCAGGGCAGCACCTGCATCGGTGCATCGGCGGGCGGCGGCCGGCCGATGTCGGCGGCGTCGTGGCGGTTGGCGAGCGGATTCATGCGGACTCCTCGGCCGCGCGGCGGCCACGGGGTATGCGGCAAGCCCCGGTCCCGCGAGCATCCGCCCGCGACCGGCGGCGGCGCCATCCCCAGATCGGGTCAGAAGACCACGACGGCGACCACGACGACGGCCAGGACGATCCAGGCCGCGCGCGACAGGCGCAACCGGGCTGCCGGCTCGGCCTCGACCACGGGGAACGGCGACTCCGCCCCGGGCGGCAGTTCGTCGATCGCCAGCGCCCCGCGCTCGAACGCCTCGACGGTCTGCCGGGCTGCGTCGGCGAAGGGTGTCGGGACCATCACGCGGATGCCGCCCATCGCGACGGTCAGCAACGTGTCGGTCTGCACCGTCTGGACGTCGCCCAGCGTGGCGGGAATGCCTTCGGCCTCCAGGCAGCCGCGCAGCATCTCGGCTTCCAGCGCGTTGAACACGCGGGTGACGGTCACCAGGTCGCCGGGCGGCGGCTCCTCGTGCGCCTCTTCGTGCGACGCGGCAGCCGCGCCGGCGGGGAACGCGAGCGACGTCGACGGGTTCATGGGCCCATTCTGAACGCGAACGGCCCCAGGCGCGTCAGTCCGCTCAATAGAAATACGGCGTCTGCTCCGTCCACTCGCTGCGCGGGAAGCGCTTGTGCAGCACCTGCCAGGCCTTCTTCGAGATCGCGCTGCGGTCGGCGTCGACACAGCCGCCGCGCGACGACGCGACGGCCACGTGAAGCAGCCACGGCAGGTCCTTGTCCGCGGGGTGCGCCGCCGCCCAGTCGATCGCGTGCAGCCCGATGGTGCCGGTG
Organism: Burkholderiaceae bacterium; assembly: GCA_036569025.1. Classification (GTDB taxonomy): domain Bacteria; phylum Pseudomonadota; class Gammaproteobacteria; order Burkholderiales; family Burkholderiaceae_C; genus Scleromatobacter. The sequence continues at coordinate 2,554 of DATCRO010000487.1, read as the reverse complement.
GCCGAGTGCAGGTCGAACAGGCGCTTGCGCTCGACGTCGCGCCGTGCCGGATCGCCCGAGACGACCGGTGCCGGCAGCGGCGGCAGGGTCTTGCCGATCGCGCTGGGAAAGTAGTCGGCGGCGTCGTCGGCGCCGATGCGGCACCACATGCCGGCCGAGATCTCGTCGGGCTTCTGCAGCGGCCACGTGGCGTCGGCGTCGGGGTTGCCGCCGAGGATGTCCGGCGAGAGGTTGTGGCGCAGCGCCGCCATCAGCAGCAGGTGCCGGCGCTCGGGCGCGCCCGACTGCGCGCGGTAGCGAGTAGTCACCGGCTTGAGCGACGGCACGAACTGCTCGACCAGCGTCGACGCCTCGGTGGCGGCAGCCGCGTCGCCGAGCAGGTCGGCGCGCATCCAGGCCGCCACCGCGAGACGGCTGCGCCAGGGCGATGGCGTCTTGAGCGCCTGCGCCAGCGCCAGCATGTCCCGCACCGCCAGGCCGCGATCCATCCACAGTGCGCCGTCCGGCGACGGGTTCATCGTCGTGGTCATGGCGGGGACGGGGGCGCGCTCGCCGGTGTCCGGCGTGATGCTGGCCAGCGGGCGCATGAGCAGCCAGGGTGCGGCGTCCGCCACCGAGGTCGCCTCGGCGAAGCGCTGCTGGATCGCGAGGTTGAGCGCGCTGGGCATCGGCGTCTTGCGCTGGCGCAGCCGGGCGACGAGATCCTCCGTCAGCGGTCGCGCCTCGTCGCCGCGTCCGGCCGCGAGCAGCCTGGCGGCGAGCCAGTAGCGGACGCTGAGGAATTCGGGCGCCTTCGCGTCGACCGCGCGGGCGTCCTGTTCCATGGGCGCGGTCAACGGCGCGTTGCTCATCAGCGCGGCGAGGAGCCAGGCGCGCCGCGCGCCGGATCCGGCGTGGCTCGAGTGCCAGGCCTCCAGCACGCTCTTGCACGATGAGCCGCAGGTCGGCGGCCCTTTGACGGGCGAGTCGTCGGTGCGGCCGACTTTCGCCAACCATTCGAACCAGGCGTGCCTGGCGCGCAGTGGACCGGTGGCCGGCTTGAATTCGTTGTAGACGCCGAAACCGATGAACGACCAGTCGGCCAGCACGTCGTCCTTGAACGGATCGGCCTTGAAGTCGTCGAGGTCGTCGGCGAGCTCCGCGAAATGGAAATTGGGAGCCAGCAGGTATGCCGCCCGGCGCAGCGTCGCGGCGGTGTCCTCGTGGCGGGCCGCCAGCGCGGGATCGGCGAGGATGGCCGCGCCTTCGCGCCGCAGGGCCTTCAGGTCGTCGACCTGCTCGGGCAGCACCCGCGGCGGCTGGGCCGGATCGGGCTTGGGCGCCGCGGGGTCGGGCAGTTGCAGGGCGCGCAAGTGCGAGCGCAGCGCGAGGTAGGCGCCCCACGGCTGCATCGGGTGGCCCGCCGTCCGACCGATGCGCGCGAACGCCTGCTCGCTCTGCGCGTAGTGCGCGCCATAGAAGGCCATCGCGGCGAGCTGGTAGTCGCGCAGCTGGCGCCAGTACAGCGGCTCGGACGCTGGCAGCGGCGCGGGCGGCGCGAGTTGCGGGTCGGCGTCGGCCAGCACGTCCAGCGGGTCGCGGTTGCACAGGTCGAACACGCGTTGCTGCGCGGCCATCCAGGCCTGCACGCGCGCGGGCGTCGCGTCGGGGCGCCTGCCCAGCGACTGCAGCGTGCCTTGCGCGAAGATCCATGCGTCGGGGCGGCAGTTGGTGCCGTCGCCGGCTTGCTGGAACGGCGAGGTGGCGTCGCCTTGCGCGGCGACGTCGGTCCAGCCGGCCGGCGTCGAGGCCGCCGCGGATGCCGCGTGCGCCGCGGGCGGCGCGCCCTTGCCGCCGGTGACGATCGCGCGCCAGGCCAGGTACAGCGGCGCGGCGTCCCAGGTCGGCAGCACGATGCCGATCTCGCCGCGCAGCACGTCCCCGTGCTCGGCATCGGTGTCGGTGCGCAGCACGAGCTCGTCGACGGGGCCGCTCCAGTCGCCGCTGGCCCGGGAGGGCGCCGGGCACAGCGCGGTGGCCGCGAGGGCGGCGAGGAGGGCGGGTCGAAGTCGCAGGATCATGGCGTGAGGGCGGTGGGCGGGACGGCCGGCGGCGTGCGCCAGTGTCGATTGTCGAACCAGTAGACGCGCCGGAAGCGCGCGACCGTGGCCGCGGGCACCGGCTCCTGCAGCGACAGGCCGACGGCCTCGCCGCGGCAGCGCGGGTGCAGGCGGCCGGGCGCGTCGACGAGCGCGGCGCGCATCGCCGCGCCGTCGCGCCCCATGCGGAAGAACATCGGCACCACCTCGTCGGCGGCCAGGTCGTCGAGCCAGGCGTCGGAACGGCACCACCAGGCGAGCGCGGTGACGCTCAGACGGGTCGACGCCGGCAGCGCCGCGCGCGCGTCGCGCACGAGGCGGCGCCAGAAGGCACGCTGCGACGGATGGGCCTCGAGGTCCAGCTGCACCCAGCCGGAGCTGGATCGCGCGGCCGCGCGCACCAGCGCGTCGACGACGACGGCCTCGTGCGATTCGACGCCGATCGGCGGTCGCACGATGCTCATCTCCACGTGGAC
>DATCRO010000486.1:0-6541 GCA_036569025.1 Burkholderiaceae bacterium | reverse complement strand
GCCGACTACCTCGTGCGCAAGGGCGTGCCCTTCCGCGACGCCCATGAGGTGGTGGCGCACGCGGTCAAGGTCGGCATCGACTCGGGCAAGGACCTCGCGGAGCTGCCGCTGGACGTGCTCCAGGGCTTCCACGCCAGCATCGGACAGGACGTCTACGGCGTGCTGACGCTGCGCGGCTCGCTCAACGCGCGCCAGGTGACCGGCGGCACGGCGCCGGTGGAGGCGCAGCGGCAGATCGCGCGGCACAAGGCGCGGCTGGGCTGAGGCGGCGGGACGGCTGGCGACGGGCCAGGGGGTCTGGCTGGAGGGGTCTGGCCTCTCCTCGGATCCGCGCGCAGGGCCGGCGATCGGCAAACGCGCTGGTCGCGGATCCGAGGCGAAGGCCTGACCCCGATCTCCCGTCGATCGGGGTCAGGCCTTGGCCTCGAATCGCGGCATGCACATCCGCTGGCGGCCAAGTGGCGGCGCGATTCGAGGAGAGGCCGGACCCCTCGGCCCGCGACCCATCCGCCCGAACCCGTCCGTCAGGCCACCTCGCGCCGCTTCGCGTCGGAGGTCTGCTCCTCGAACGAGAAGAAGAACGTCGCCCCTTCGCCCGCCCGGCTCTCGGCCCATACCCGGCCGCCGTGGCGTTCGACGATGCGGCGCACGATGGTCAAGCCGATCCCGTGGCCCTCGAAGCGGTCGGCGTGCAGGCGGCGGAACGGGACGAACAGCTCGCGCCCCTGCGCCTCCGTGAAGCCGACGCCGTTGTCGCGCACGTGGAACACGGTGTGACCCCCGGGCCCGCGCGTGGCGCCGACGTCGACGCGTGGCTGCGACGCGCTGGCGCTGAACTTGATGCCGTTGGCCAGCAGGTTGGCGAACACCTGGCGCACCAGCGCGGGGTCGGCCTGCAGGTCGGGCAGCTCGCCTTCGATGGCCACCACCTGCCGCGTGGCGGCCGCGGCGCCGGCCAGCAGGTCGGCGAGCTCTCGCACCAGCGCATCGGTGTGCACGGTGCGGCGCTCGACCGGGCCCTCGCCCGAGCGCGCCAGCTGCAGCAGCGACGTGACGAGGTCGGTGGAGCTCTCGGACTGGCGCGCGATCGCGGCCAGCAGCTTGTCGGCGGCGGTCAGGTCGCCCTGCCCCAGCGCCTCGCGCGCCATGCGCGCCACGCCGGTGATGCCGCCCAGCGGCCCGCGCAGGTCGTGCGACACGCTGCGGTTGAAGCTCTCCAGGCCTTCGATCGTCTCGCGCAGCTGCGCGGTGCGCAGCGCCACGCGCAGCTCCAGCGTCTGGTTGGTGCGCTCCAGCTCGGCCTGCACGGCCTGGCGCGCGGCGAGCTCGCGCGTGCTGCTCGCCTGCGCGCGCACGAGGCCGGTGGTGAGGATGGTCATGCCCAGCACCGCATGCGGCACGATCAACGAGATGCCGGCGAGCTCGGTGCTGAACCAGCCCTCCAGCGCGGCCAGCATCGACACCGGATAGACCAGCACCGCCAGCATCACGATGCCGTGCCCGGCGCGCGGCTCGCGTCGCAGCGCCCAGCCGAACAACGCGGCCCAGCCGCACATGAACGTGCCGATGACCCCGATCGTCGCGCCGCGCGAGAGCATGCCCGCCGCCAGCGCGATCAACGCCAGGCCGAACACCAGCACCGTGGCCTGGCGCAGCCGGCGGCTCCACGCCGGCGGCAGGCCCACGTAGTCGATCAGCGCCCAGGTGATCAGGCCATGGGCCAGCAGCGCCAGGGCCGCGTTCAGCGTCTTGGGCGGTTCCTGCCAGCTCGCGCCCCGCGTGTAATGCCCGAGCGCGACGCAGAAGTACTGCGCGGTCACGGCGATGAAGCCGGCGGACAGCAGCAGCGTCCAGCGCGCCCGCAGCGAGCGCCAGACCACGAGCAGCAGCAAGGCGAGCGTCGCCTGGACGGCGACGCCGACCATGGCCATGATTTCGTCGAGCGGCATGTCGACGGATCTTAAAGACTTTCCCCTGTCGCGGATGAGGGCAAATCCCGGAGTGGCGCGGACATGGCGTCGCGCGCGGCTCTCCCGACAGGCGGACCGGCGGCGCCGCGCGCCGCGAGGCGTCAGTTGGCCGCGGGCGCGGCGAGCGAGTCCAGCATCAGCTGGCAATGCCGCGCGAGCAGCTCGAGCGAGGTCTTGCGCAGGCGCTCGACGTCCGCGTCCGCCAGCTTGGCCATGCCTTCGTCGGCATTGACGCCGCCCTTGACCGCCTGCTGGTGGATGAACCTGCCGCCGGCCTCGATGCGCGCCGCGTTGTCCGTGCGCCAGGCGTCGTAGATCTTCTGGAAGCGGGGCATGTAGTCGGCGATGCGCTCCGAGCAGGCGGCGGCCTGGCGCGGGAGCGTCACCGACTGGCCGTACAGCGAGGCGTCGGCCTCGGGACTGTCCGACGACGCGGCCGGCGGTTCGGCCGCAAGCGCCGCGCCGCCGAGGGCGGCGGACACGGCGAGCACAAGGAGGTGGATTCGCAACGACATCCCTCCATTGTGCCGGGGTCGGCCGGACACACTGTGTCGGAATCCTTCCGTGCCCGGGAAATCCCGGTCAGAACAGGCTCGCCCCGATGTTGATCAGCAGCGCCAGCACTGTCGTGTTGAACAGGTAGGCCAGGATGCAGTGCATCGAGCCGATGCGGCGCATGGGCTTGGTGACGAAGGACACGTCGGCCGTCTGGCCCGAGGTGCCGATCACCGCGGCGAAATAGAAGAAGTCGCCGTAGTCGGGATCCGGGTCGTCGGGAAACTGCAGCCCCGGCTTGTGGCCGTGGCACGCCGCCTGGTAGTAGTCGTGCGCGTAGTGCAGCGTGAACATGATCTGGATGAAGCCCCACGACGACAGCACCGTCGTGCCCGCCAGGGCGATGTGCAGCCCGCGCGCCCAGCCGTGCAGGTCCTTGACCACCGCCAGCTCCCCGCCGATCGCGACCAGGCTCGCGACGCCGGCGATGGCGGTCAGCACGAGGATCGCGATCTTGCCGTCGTCCTGCAGCTGCGCGCGGTGGCGCATGTGCTCGCGCGACGAGCGGATCATCATCGCCGCGGCCAGGAACACGTACAGCCACGCGCCGACGTTCCATGCCACCAGCCAGCGCGTGACCGACTGCGATGCCACGTGCATCGGCAGCAGCCAGGCGGTGAGCACCCCGATGGCGATGACGATGAACAGGCGCGGCCGCACCTTGAACACGTGCAGGAAGCGCTTCATCGGAGGGGTCATGGATCGGCCTTGGCAAGAGGCGCGCCGCCGGGCGCGACGCCCGCATTGTCCAGCGCCGCGCGGCGGGACGCCCCGCAAGCTGAAGCGCTGCTTGCGCCTTCGTGCGACGATGGCCGCCCGTCCACCGGAGTTCCGCATGAAGCTGCTGTTGCCCTGGCTGGCCATCGTCGCCACCATGATCGCGCTGGACGTCGCATGGATCGGCGTGCTCGCTCGCCCGCTGTACAGCCGCGGCATCGGCCACCTGATGGCCGAGCAGCCGAACTTCGTCGCGGCGCTCGCGTTCTACCTGCTGTACGCGGCCGGCCTGATGGCCTTCGTCGTGCTGCGCCAGCCGGCGGGCGACTGGAAGGCGGCAGCCGCCTGGGGCGCTGCCTTCGGCCTCATCGCCTACATGACCTACGACCTGACCAACCTGGCGACGCTGCGCGACTGGCCGCTGGCGCTGTCGTTCGTCGACGTCGCCTGGGGCTGCGTCGCCACCGGCCTGGCGGCGACGGCCGGCCGGCTGGTGGCCGACCGGGTCAGTGGAACTTGATCTTGTCGGCGATCACGTACGTGCCGTCCGCCGACAGGTTGCCGCTCATGTCGATGACGACGCCGACCGCGAGGCCGGACACCTTTCCTCCGCCCGCGAACGATGCCGTCGCATAGCTGACGGTGGTGGGTCCGCGCATCGTGAACGTCTGGCGCGCCGTGTCCAGCGTCAGGATCGGGCCGTCGATCTCGACGCGGTCGTTGCCGTTCCCGTTCCCGTTGCCATTGCCATTGCCATTGCCATTGCCATTGCCGTTGTTGCCGTTGCCGGCCCCCGCGGCCAGGCCGCCCTGGTCGTCGTCGTTGTCGTGCGCCGCCCGGACATGCACCGACGTGGCCACCAGCACGCCGCCGGTGACCGTGCCTTGCACGACGACGCGCGACTGCACGCCGACGGTCGCGCCGGTGGGCGTGACCTTGGCGTTGGTCGCGTCGACCGACACGCCGTTGACGACGAAGTGCGTGGCGTCGGCGACGCTGCTGACCACGCCGTCGACGCCGCCCGCGCGGCCGTCGGGCAGCACGGCCTGCGCCTGGCCGAACGAGGTGACGACCCAGCGGCCCTGGCCGTCGGGCGCCATCGCCAGCACGGCGCGCAGCAGCTGGCCGGCGGCGAACGGCGTGGGCGTGGCGACATTGCCGTAGCTGAAGACGGCGCCGCCGATCGTGAAGGTGTGGGCGGCGGTGTCGATGGCCGACGGCGCGCCGCGGATCGCCAAGTGCGTGGCGCCCGGCGCCGGATCGATGCGGGTGGCGACGTAGACGCCGGTGGCCAGGTCGTACAGCGACGAGATCCTGACCGTCGTGCCCGCCGTGATCGCGGCCGCGCCACCGGCGATGCCGTCCAGCGCGGTGGTGGACACCACGCGCACCGGCTGGCCGAGGACGGCCAGGCGCCCCGTGGTGCCGTCGTATGCCGCGGTGACCGGGCCGACCAGGTCGACGTGCACCCGGATCGTCGTGGCGGTCGCCGCGTTGTTCGTGACGACGCCGCCATCGACGTCGACGACCGTGCCCAGGTGCAGGTCCTTGGAGTTCGACAGCGCGTTGCCGTCGTCGTCCACGACGCTGGCGGCGCTGTCGTCGAAATGGACGCCGTTGACGATGATCGAGCCGAAGCCGCTGATCGGGCCTTGCGAGAAGCTTTGGGGCGAGCCGGTGCCGCCGGTGCCGACGCCGGAATCGGCGCCGCCGCCGCAGCCGACGACGAGCGCCATGGCGGCAAGAAGTGCGCTCAGCGCGCGCCAGGGGCGTGGGAATTGCACGGCGTGGGTCATGGTCGTCTCGTCATTCGGTGGGGCGGCGCCCGGGCGTGGCAGGCGGCGTGCGCGGGCCGGCGTCGGCACCCGCGGCGGGTGCGCCGGCCCCCTCGGGCGCGCCGTCGTCGCGCTCGGTGTACGCATACAGGCCGGCGCGGAAACGCTGCTGGCGGGCGCTGTCGGGTTCGTCCGCCTCCTCGGCGATCAGCTTCTCGATGAAGGGCGCGAGGTCCGCGGCCATCTTGTGCCACGCCTCGGCCACCCAGGCCTGGGCCGCGGCCACGGCGCGAGGCGACAGGCCGTCGGCGAACACGGCGCGTTCGAGATGGCGCGGCGCGGGGCCCACCACGTTGGCGACGGCGGCCGACAGGTGGTCGCCCACGTTGTGCGCCAGGAATTCGAGCATGCGGACGCGGTCGGTGCTGGGCACGAAGGCGTCGTGGATCAGCGTCACCGTGTCGTCGTCGGTGTCCAGGCGCGCCATGCCCAGGCGCAGCAGTTCGTCGAGCAGGCTGCGCGGATGCACGTCCTGCGTGACGCCGCGCGCCAGCGATTCGAAGCTGGGCGCGTCGCCCTGGCGGCGCAGCGTCAGCGGCTTGCCCTGCGCATCGAGGTAGTCCGGGTTGGCACGCCAGCGCGAGAAGGTCTGCGACGCCGCCGAGCGCTGCGGCTCGGCGTGCGGCGCGCCCTCGGCGCGCGTCAGGCGCGTCACCTCGCGCCGGTTGATGCCGGTGATGGTGGCGATGCGGCTGACCAGGCGGTGCGGCAGCCCGTCGGGGTGCGCCTCCTGCGCCGCCTGCACCATCGCGGTCTTCAGGCTCTCCTCGGCTTGCGCATAAGGCACGCCGCGCGCGACCAGCAGGCGGGCGAGCGGCAGCAGCAGGGCGCGGGACGCGGCGAGCAGGGCCTGGTGTTCTTCGGGCGAGGTCACGGTGGGGAGCGGACAGGACGTTGAGATGGGAGTGTCGCCCATTCACGCAGGAACAATCGTGGGGTGATGCCCGGGGGCTCCCCCAACGGTCGAGTTCACCCGACCAGCGCACCGCGGCGCACGGACGGCGCGCTCAGGCGGCCAGCACGAGCAGTGCGACGGCCAGCGTCGAGGCGAGCGCGATCCAGTCCGATGCGTTGCGCGGGGGGCGGATGGGCGGCAGGTTCATGGCATCTCCGAGATGGGCCGTTGTCACATTTGCAGCGCGAAACTCCGGGCAAGCCGCGCGCCGGGCCACCCGCTACCTGTGATTTCATACAGAATGCCGGCATGAGCCACCCGCTGCCCCGCGTGATCGCGCACCTCGACATGGACGCGTTCTACGCCTCCGTCGAACTGCTGCGCTACCCGATGCTGCGCGGACAGGCGGCCGTGGTGGGCGGCGGCCGGCGCCACACGCCGATCGAACAGGCGGATGGCACGCTCAGGTTCTTCAAGCTGGAGGACTACGCCGGCCGCGGCGTCGTCACCACGTCGACGTACGAGGCGCGCGCGTTCGGCGTCTTCTCGGGCATGGGCATGATGCATCA
>DATCRO010000485.1:0-3288 GCA_036569025.1 Burkholderiaceae bacterium | reverse complement strand
GCGGTGGGAACGGCTTGCGCGCGGGACGGCTGCATCCGCGCGAGCCGCTTGCGGTCGACCTTGCCATGCGGCGTCAGCGGCAGCGCGTGCGGGAAATGCCATTGCGACGGCACCATGGCCGCCGGCAGCGCCGTGCGCGCGTGCAGGCGCACGGCGTCGGCCGCGTCGGCGGCGTCGAGCACCACGTGGGCGGACAGGAAGACATCGTCGGCCGTATCGCCGCCGACCACCACCGCGACCTCGCGCACCGCGGGGTGCGCGCGCAGCGTGTTCTCGACCTCGCCCAGCTCGATGCGGATGCCGCGGATCTTGACCTGGTCGTCCGCGCGTCCCAGGAACTCGAGGCGGCCGTCGGCCATCACGCGGCCGCGATCGCCGGTGCGGTACAGGCGCGCGCCGGGCGCGCCGAAGGGATCGGGCACGAAGCGCTCGGCCGTCATGGCCGGACGCAGGAGGTAGCCACGCGCCAGGCGCTCGCCGGCGATGTGGATGTCGCCCGCGACGCCGCGCGGCACCGGCTGCAACGCGTCGTCCAGCACATGGACCCGCGTGCCCGCCGCCGGACGGCCGATGGGCACGTACGGCCCGATGCCCGCGTCGCCGGCGCCGACCTCGGCCACGCAGGCGGTCACCGTGGCTTCGGTCGGGCCATAGGCGTTGAAGGTCGGGAAGCGGCGGCGATGCGCCCCCGCGGCCGACGCGAGCGCGCCTTCGCCGCCGATCAGGAGCAGGCGCAACGCGCTGTCGGCGAGCGGGTCGACGTCGGCCTGGGCGTACTGGCTCCAGTAGGCCGTGGGGATGTCCGCGACCGTCACCGCCTCGTCGCGCAGCAGCTGCGCGAGCTCGTCCGGCGACCAGGGCGTCTCGCCGCGGACCACCATGCAGGCGCCGGCGCACAGCGGCACCAGCATCTGCTCGATCGACGTGTCGAAGGTGACTGCGGCGAACTGCAGCAGGCGGTCCTGCGCGTGCACGCCGTAGCGCGCGATGCTGGCCTCGACGTGGCCTGCAAGCGCCCGCGCGGAGATCATCACCCCCTTGGGCGTGCCGGTGGAGCCGGAGGTGAACAGGCAGTAGGCCAGTTGCTCGGGGTGGACGGCAAGCGCGAGGTCCGCGGCCGGCTGCGCGGCCAGGCTGGCGTGCGCGGTGTCCAGGCACAGGACGTGGTCGCGCGGATGGGCGCGCAGCAGGGGCCGCAGCGATTCGACCGTCACCGCCAGGCGGGCGCCGGCTTCGGCGCGCATCAACGCGAGGCGCCGCGGGGGCTGGTCCTTGTCGAGCGGGAGCCACGCCGCGCCGGCCTTGAGGATCGCGAGCAGCGCCACGATCATGTCGGCGCCGCGCGGCAGGCAGACCGCCACGACCGACTCGGCCGCGGCGCCATGCGCGCGCAGCAGGTGGGCCAGGCGGTTCGCGCGCTCGTTCAGCCGCGCGTAGGCGATGGTCTGGCCGTCGACCCGCAATGCCGGGGCCGAGGGTGTCGCGCGGCAGCGTGCCTCGAAGGCCGCCTGCACCGGCACGAAGGGCCCGGCGCCTGGCGGGGCCGGGTCGCCGGCGAGCCGCAGCAGGGCGAGGCGATCGTCCTCGTCCAGCATGGACAGCCGCCCGACAGGCGTGTCGACGCCGTCCGCGATCGATTGCAGCAGCGCGCCGAGCTGACGCGGCATCGCGGCGACGGTGGCGCGATCGAAGCGCGCGGCGTCGAACTCGAGGCGCCCGCCGAGGCGGCCCTGCGCGCGCGACACGATCCAGCTCAGCGCGAACGGCGATCCGGCGGACACGCGCGGCAGCGCGTCGACCTCGAGCCTCGCGAGCTCGAGCGCAGGCCGGTCGGCCAGATTGAAGTTCAACGCGACCGGCCACAGCGCGGCGCCCGATTCGCTTCGTTCCGCGGCGATCTCGACCAGTCGCTCCAGCGGCAGGTGCTGGTGGTGGTCGGCGGCACGCAGCGCGCGCTGCACGTCGGCGACGAGCGCCCGCGCAGGGGCGGCGGCGTCGACGTGCGTGCACAGGACGAGGGTGTTGACGAAGCAGCCGACGACGCCGTGGAACTCGGGCTGCGCACGATTGGCCACCGGATAGGCCAGGCGGACGTCGCGCGTGCCGGTCGAGCGGGCGATCCAGACCTGCATGGCCGCGGCGAGCAACTCGAACAGCGTGCAGTCGAGGGTCTGCGCCGCGTTGCGCAGGCCGTCCTCGAGGGCGGACGTCCATTGGAAGTCCACGACGTCGCTGCGTGCCGCGCCTGCGGCCGCACGTGGCCGGTCGAAAGGCAACTCGAGCGCGGGCAGCGGGCCGGCCAGCGCCGCGCGCCAATGCTGCACGGCGGCGTCGACGGACGGGCGCGAGGCGACGTCGTGCGCGAAATCGGCGTACTCACGGGCCGGCGGCACGAGTGCGTCCGTCGCGGTCCCGGCGAGGCGCGCGGCGTACTCGATGCCGAGCTGGCGGGTGAGCAGGCCCACGGACCAGCCATCCGCCACGAGGTGGTGGACGGTCATCAGCAGGACGTGCCGGCCGGGTGCACGCCGCAGCAACCGGGCACGGAAGGCGCCGGCCGCGAGGTCGAACGGCGCGACTGCTTCGGCGCGGACGGCCTCGGCCACGGCGTCGTCGGTGTCGGCGACATCGGCGACGTCGAGCTCGAACGCCGGCGCCTGGCGCACGTGCTGCGCGCCGGTGTCCGCATCGAAGACGCAGCGCAGGGCGGCGTGGCGTTGCACCAGCGTGCGCAGCGCGGCGGCGAGCGCGGGGACGTCGACCGCGCCGCGGAGGGACCACGCCAGCGCGATGTTGTACAGGCCCGTGCCGGCTGCGATGCGCTGCGCCTGCCACAGGGCGTCCTGGTAGGGCGTCAGCGCGAAGGGCTCGGCCCCGCGCGCGTGCGCGGCCCGCTGCGGCTGCGGTCGCGGCTCCCGAGCCTGGCGGGGGACGTGCGTCGGCTCGAGGCGTCGGGCCAGGTGCCAGATCGCGCGAGAGGCGTGGAGTTCGCGGGCCAGCGACTCGCTGGCGAAGTGCGGATTCAGCCGTGCCGCGACCTGCACGACGAGCAGCGAGAAGCCGTCGGCGGCACGGAAGTCGTCGAAGCGGCCGACGCGCGGTTCGCCGAGCACGTCGGCCCAGGCGCTGGCGAGCATTTCCTCGACCGGGCCTTGTGGCGCGACCCAGGCGACGCCGCCGCATTCGTCGCGCGCGGCGTCCGGCCACGGCCACCCCTCGGCCAGTGGCGGCGCCTCGAGCGTGACGGCGTCGACGGCCATCGCGACGTCCGCGCCGCACGCGGCGCGC
>DATCRO010000484.1:0-11771 GCA_036569025.1 Burkholderiaceae bacterium | reverse complement strand
TCGCGGCCAGCGCCTTGAGCAGCTGGCCTGTCTCGTCGTTCGAATGGGACGTCACCGTGACGCTGAGGTCGCGATCGGCCACGCGGCGGGCGATGCCCACGGCCTGCGAGATCGGCACCGTGATCGAGCGGGTGACGGCGTAGCCGACGGCCGACGCGAAGATCAGCGCGATGATCGAGATGCCCAGCACGATGTTGCGGGTGTTGCCGTAGGCGCTCTCGGCGCTGGCGACCGCGGCGGCGGTCAGCTTCTCGTTGAGGGCGACCATCTCGTCGACGGCGGCCATCCACTTGGCTTGCGCCGGGTTGGCCTTGTCGCCCAGCAGGCCGCGGGCGGGGAACTTGTGGTTGTCGAGGGCCATCTGCACCACCTGGTCGGCCAGGTCGCGCGCTTCCTTCTCGGTGGCGTCGATGTGGCCCAGGATGGTCTTCTTGCGGGCGTCGTTCTCGACCGCGATCATCTTGGCGAGCTTGGCCTTGGCCGTCTCGTAGCTCTTGACGTCGGCCTTGAGCAGCTCGTTCTCGGCGGCCATCTCCTCGGGTTCGGACACCATCAGGATGTTGCGCACGCGCACCGCCTGCTGGGTGGCCGTGACGCGCAGCTGGTCGGCCAGCGCGGATTCCACGGCGATGCCGCCCGTCACGGCGTTCATGTCGTTGCGCATCGCGCTGGTGCGCGCCAGGGCGATGATCGACAGGGTCGCCAGCAGGGCCAGCACGATGCCGAACGCGAGGGCCAATCGCGCGCCGATTTTCAGGTTGGTCAGCATTTGGTTATCCGAAGTTGGCTGTTGATCTTGTGGGTCTTGCAGGCCGGCCCTGCCCCCCAACGGACAAAAGCGACCATCCCGGCGGTATCGCGGCCCGCCGTCCGGTGTTCCAGACCTCGCGTCGGGCGGCCCGGCGTCGTCGCCGGAGGGAAAGAAAAGGTCAGTTCAGCTTCCAGACGAACTCGGTCTTGATCCACTGCTGGGCCGGCTTGGAGTCGGCGGGCTGCGGCTTGTACGAGCACTCCATCAGCGCGCGCTGCGCGGCCGAGTCGAGCTTGCGGGAATGGCTGGAGGTCTCGATCTCGCTGTCGATGGCCTTGCCGTCCACGCCCACCAGGATTCGCAGGCCGGTCGTGCCCTGCTCGCCCTTGGCCAGCGAATCGCGCGGGTACTCGGGCGCGGCGCAGCTCTTGGCGTCTTGCACCCACTTGCCGTCACCGGCCAGCGCGGCAACGCTCGCGAGCGCGCAGACGGTGCCGATCAGGGCGCCACGGATCGTGGTCAGGTGTGCAATGCGGGTCATTCTGTGAACTCCTTCAGCGGGTCGAAATGGATCTTGTGTCGTCCTGACAGGGTTGTCCCACCGGAGTGGCACCCGCCTGACAGGGGTCATGGCCCGATTTCGGCCCCGCACGATCATTCTTGAGTGAATCCTTCACGCTGAACCGGGTATCAATGCGGGAAAAACAGCCCAGATCACGGACTCGCGGGGGGCTCCCCGACCAAAACGGGCGCCGTGTGCGAAAGCGCTTGCGCGGTCGGGTCGTGACCGTCATCGACCCTCGCGGGCCAAAAAAAACGCGCCTCGGGGGCGCGTTTTCACGGGGGTGCGGGAGCGCCGTTCAGCGCTGCGGCAGCAGGCGCGCCGGATCGATCGGCTTGCCCTGCTTGCGGATCTCGAAGTGCAGTTCCACCCGATCGGCGTCGGTCGAGCCCATCTCGGCGATCTTCTGGCCGCGCTTGACGATCTGGTCTTCCTTGACCAGCAGCGTCTGGTTGTGGGCGTAGGCGGTCAGGTAGTTCGCGTTGTGCTTGACGATGACCAGGTTGCCGTAGCCGCGCAGGCCGGAGCCGGCGTAGACGACACGGCCGTCGGCGGCCGCGTAGACCGGGTCGCCGGCCTTGCCGCCGATGGCCAGGCCCTTGGTCTTGGTGTCGTCGAACGGCGAGATCACCGAACCGGCCGCCGGCCAGGCCCAGGTCATGTCGTCGTCGGTCTCGCGCGCGGCGGCCGGCTGCGGCGTGGCGGCGCCCGTCAGCGGCACGGCGCTGCCGGAGGCGACCGCCGTCGATGCGGCCGTCGCGCCGCTGGCCTTGCCCTCGGGCTTTGACGGGATCGGCGGCAGCGGCTTGAAGGTGGCCGGGGCGGACGCGGCGGCCGTGGTGGTCGTCGTCGTGGTCGTCACGGTCGAGCCGGGCGCGACCTCGCCGGCCGGCGGCACGACGCGCAGCACCTGCCCGACCTCGAGGTGGTTCGGGTCGGTCAGGTTGTTCCAGCGCGCCAGGTCACGCCAGCTCTGGCCGGTGTCCATGCCGATCTTGGTCAGGATGTCGCCCGGCTGGACGGTGTAGGTGCCCGGCCGCGACTCGGCCACAGGCAGCGTCTGGGCCGCGGGCTTGGCCGTCTCGGCGGGCGCGGGCGCCCGGACCGTCCGGGCCGAGTGGTCTTCCACGGGTGCCTGGTTGGGGGTCGCGCAGCCGATCAAGGCCCAGGCGGACGCCACGCAAACCGTCGTCACGAGCGTTCGTCGTCCCAGCGATGCCATAGTTTCCCTGCGTTGTTTCATCCAATCCCTGATTTTAAGGGAACAAATTGGACCGACTCGCCGAGCTGCCGCACGAACCCGTCCGGGGTCCGGTCGACGATGACCAGCGCCTGCCCGGACAGCCCCGGCATGGCGGTCGGCGCGACCAGCCGGCCGCCGACGGCCAGCTGCTGCAGCCAGGCCTCGGGCACCGCCTCGCCGCCGGCTGCGGCCACGATGCTGTCGTACGGCGCGTTGGGCGCGTGGCCCACGCGCCCGTCGCCGTGGACCAGGCGCACGCCGGGCACGCCCAGCGCGTCCAGGTGGCGCCGCGCCATCTGGTGCAGCGGCTGCAGGCGCTCGATCGAGATCACGGTCGGCGCCAGGCGCGCCAGCAGGGCCGTCTGGTAGCCGCAGCCCGTGCCGATCTCCAGCGTGCGCCCGAGGTGGCCCAGGCGGCTCGCGTTGGCGCCGTCGAAGAGCCACTGCAGCTGGCGCGCGACGACCGACGGCTTGGAGATGGTCTGGCCCAGGCCGATCGGCAGGCTGGTGTCTTCGTACGCCTGGATGGCCAGCGCGGTGTCGACGAAGCGGTGGCGCGGCACCGCGGCGAACGCATCGAGCAGCTTGTGCGTGCGGATGCCCTCGGCGCGCAGGCGCGCGACCATGCGCTCGCGCATCGGCCCGTTGTCCAGGCCCAGGCCGGTGGGCACCACGTGGCGCGCGGCGTCCTGCGCCGCCTGGTGCAGCAGCGCCTGTGGCCGCAGCGGGTTGCGCGCGGTGCCGTTGGGGGCCGCGGGGCGCGAGCCGCTCGTCCACTGGGCCGGGAAACGCTTGGCGCGCGGCGCGTCCCCGCTCATTGCCCGCCCAGTCGCGACGACCAGCCCGCGAGGCTCGCGTGGTCCGTGAGGTCGACCTGCAGCGGCGTGATCGACACGCGGCCGCTCGCCACGGCGTGGAAGTCCGTGCCGGCGCCGGCCTCGCGCGCGTCGCCCGCGGGGCCGATCCAGTAGATCGTGTCGCCGCGCGGGTTCTTCTGCGCGATGACCGGCTCGCTGGCGTGGCGCCGGCCCAGGCGCGTGGTGGCCCAGGGCAGCGTGTCGGCGTCGGGCCGGTTCGGGATGTTGACGTTCAGCAGCCAGGGCGCGGTGCCGGGCCGGCCGAACGACGGGTCGGCGACGGCCGCCTGCACCACGCGGCGCGCGGTGCGCGCTGCGGCGTCCAGGTTGCCCCAGCCCTTGTGCTTGAGCGAGAACGCGATCGCCGGCACGCCGAACAGGAAGCCCTCCATCGCCGCGGCGACGGTGCCCGAATAGAGCGTGTCGTCGCCCATGTTCTCGCCGTTGTTGATGCCCGAGAGCACCAGGTCGGGCCGGTGTTCGAGCAGGCCCGTCATGGCCACGTGCACGCAGTCGGACGGCGTGCCGTTGACGACGCGAAACCCGTCGGACGGGCCGCCCTTGGCCACGAACACCGACAGCGGCCGGTTCAGCGTCAGCGAGTTGGACATGCCGCTGGCGTTCTGCTCGGGGGCGACGACGTCGATCTCGCCCAGGCCGCGGCACGCTTCGACCAGTGCCACGAGGCCCGCAGCCAGGTAGCCGTCGTCGTTGGCGATGAGGATGCGCATGGGCTCATTGTAGGCAGCGCGACAGCGTCGCCCCGGCGACTGCCGCGGCGCCGCGCCATCCGTATCATCGAAGGAACTTCAGAACCGGAAAGCGCTGTCATGCAAGCCTGGATGTGTGAGACCCTGGACGGCCCCGCGGCCCTGCAATGGCGCGAGCGCCCCACCCCGACGCCCGCAGCCGACGAGGTGCTGATCGCCATCCACGCGGCCTCGCTGAACTTCCCCGACCTGCTGATCGTGCAGGGCAAGTACCAGATGCGGCCCGAGCTGCCGTTCGCCCCGGGCGCGGAGTTCGCGGGCATCGTCCAGGCCGTGGGCAGCGACGTGAAGCACCTGCGCCCCGGCATGCCGGTCGCGGCCCTCGGCGGCCATGGCGGCTTCGCCACCCACGCCTGCGTCAAGGCGATGCAGGTGATGCCTCTGCCGCCCGGCTTCGCGCTGCGCGACGCCGCGGCGTTCGCCTTCACCTACGGCACGGCGCACCACGCGCTGGTCGACCGCGGCGCGCTGCAGGCCGGCGAGACGGTGCTGGTGCTGGGCGCCGCCGGCGGCGTCGGCACGGCGGCCATCCAGATCGCCAAGGCCGCCGGCGCCAAGGTGATCGCCGCGGCGTCCACCGACGCCAAGTGCGAGCTGTGCCGCGAGATCGGCGCCGACGTCGCGATCAACTACGCCACCACCCCGCTGAAGGACACGCTCAAGGCCGCCACGGGCGGCAAGGGCCCGGACGTCGTCTTCGACCCGGTGGGCGGCTCCCACGCGGAGCCGGCGTTCCGCGCCATCGCCTGGCGCGGGCGCTACCTCGTGATCGGCTTCGCCGAGGGCCGGATCCCGGCGCTGCCCTGGAACCTGCCGCTGCTCAAGGGCGCGTCCATCGTGGGCGTGTTCTGGGGCGATTTCGTGCGCCGCGAGCCGGCCGCCAACGCGCACATGCTGGGCGTGTTGGCGGCACAATACGCCCGCGGGCAGGTCAAGCCGGTGATCGACGACGTATTGCCCCTCTCGCGGCTGGCGGACGCGTACCATCGCCTCGAGAACCGGCAGATCCTGGGCAAGCTGGTACTGGTGCCGGACGACCTGTTGGCAGCCAAGGCCTGAGCAAGACCCTGCGGGGCCAGCCCCAATAGGCAGTTCCCCCCATTCGGCTGCCCCGAAACGGGGGATGCGACGGGCCCCTTGCCTCGTTAGCATTCCGGGATCGCTCGCCATGCGAACGGAAGTCCATTCCGTCAGGCGACGACACAGGCAGGCAAAGGGGAACGACATGGCAGTCAAGGTTTTGATCCTCGAGGACAACCCCGCGGCGCGGGAATTCCTCGGACGCGTGGTGCGCGAGAGCTTCAGCGACACCATCACCATCGTCGAGGCGGGCGATCTGGAGAGCGCACGGCGCGCGGTCCGCATCGCCGGCGGCGCCCAGGGGTATCACGGCGTCGATCCGTTCAAGCTGATCCTGGTGGACCTCGAGCTGCCGGACGGCTCGGGACTGGAGCTGCTGGAGGAACTGCGTCAGTACCCGGCCACCAAGATCGTCACCACGCTCTACTCGGACGACGAACACCTGTTCCCGGCCCTGCAATGCGGCGCCGACGGCTACCTGCTCAAGGAAGACCGCTTCGAGCTGCTGGTCGAGGAACTGCAGAAGATCGTGCGCGGCGAGCCGCCGCTGTCGCCGGCCATCGCGCGCCGGCTGCTGGGGCACTTCCGTACGCATACCCGAACGGCCATGAACCGCCGCATCACCGACGAGGGCAACGGCGCTGCACTGCGCGCGCCCGCCGCCGCCGGCACCTTCACGTCGTCGCTCGCGTTCGCCGCGCCGGCGCCGGTGGAGATCGAGCCGCCGCTGGACCTTCCGGCGCTGACGCCGCGCGAGGTGGAGGTCCTCACCTTCCTGAGCAAGGGCTTCACGATCAAGGAGATCGCGGCCCTGATGTCGATCAAGTGGTTCACGGTGAACGACCACATCAAGTCGATCTACCGCAAGCTCAACGTGTCCAGCCGCGCCGAAGCCGCGGTGCTGGCCAGCAAGCAGGGCCTAGTTTAAGAACCCGTGAACGAATCCCACACGCCCGCTCGTGCCGCCCAAAGACGCCCGCTCGTCGTTGCAAACGCTCGCCGTGCCACCAGCACGACTCGCCTTTGCGCCTAGATCGGACGCCTTTGGACGACCCGCTCGGACTCGAGGAATCCATTCGCAGGTTCTGAACGTGCCAGCGGACGCGCGCGCCGCGCACTCACCGGTCCCGTCCCGATGAGCCAAGGCCGCGTGCGCCCGATGGGCTGGCGCCGGCTGCTGCTGCTGCCGATCGCGCTGCTGGCCTCGCTCGCGGTGGTGCTGCTCGCGCGCACCATCGCGCAGACGCCCAACCTGGACGCCAGCTGGCGCCTGGACGGCAACGGCCATCTCCAGCTGATCGCCACCGACCTGCCGTGGATGCGCCCCGCGCTGGGTCATTCGCTGGAGGTCATCGTCGCCCCCGGCATCGCGCCGCTGGTGGTCGACGGCCGGCGCGTCGCCAATTCCACGCGCTGGATCGCCAACGACGACGAACGCGCCGCCGCGGCGCAGCAGCAGCGCCAGATGGCGCGCGTCCTCGAGGCCGGCACCCCGGTGCTGCTCGGGTTCACCGACCGCATGAACGCCCGCGTGGTGCCGCACCCGCGCGGCTACACCACGCTGGGCATCACCTTCTGGCTGCTGTGCGGCCTGGGCCTGGCGCTGGAGCTGGTGGGCGCGGTGGTCGTGCTGGTGCGCCAGGACGTGCAGACCCTCCTGTACGCGATCATGGCGCAGTGCCAGGCGGTGCAGCTGCTGCTGGCCGCGGTCGACGCGGTGCCCGGCATGGGCAACATCTCGCTGGTGGGCGGCAACGAGGCGGCGCTGCGCATGTCGCTGGACGTCGTCACCTGCGCCGCCCTGCTCAACGCGACGCTGCTGTATCCCACCCCGCTGCCGCCGCGGCGGCTGCTGTCGTGGCTGGCGTGGATCGCCGCCATCGTCTTCACCACCGCGGCGTGGGCGTTCGACCTGCCGCAGGCCTGGTGGTGGTGCGAGGCGCTGTCGCTGAGCACCGGCCTGCTGGTGGTCGGCCTGCTGGGGTGGTCGTACCGCATCACGCCGCATCCGTACGCCACGGTGATGCGGCGGCTGAGCATCGTCACCACGGGCAGCCTCGCGCTGGTCACGATCGTCGTCGCGCTCAGCGACCGCATGCCCGGCGAGGTGCAGTCGCTGGTGACCGCGGTGCCGGTGATCTGGACGGTGTTCTTCGCGTCGCTGCTGCTGATGTCGCCGTTCCTCGCCCGCTCGCAGCACATGATGCGCGAGTTCGCGATGCTGGCCGGCGTCAGCACGCTGGCGACGTCGGTCGACCTGCTGTTCGTCGCGGTGTTCTCGTTCAACCAGTTCGCGTCGATCACCACCTCGCTGTTCGTCGCTCTCGGCGTGTACGCGGCCTCGCGCCAGTGGCTGCTGGACCAGATGATCGGCGCGCGCGCCGTCACCACCGAGCGCCTGTTCGAGCACCTGCTGCGCATCGCACGCAAGGTGGAGGAACAGCCCGAACGCGCCGCCGACTGGCAGCTGGAGCTGTTCCATGCGGTGTTCCAGCCGCTGGTGGCGCGCCACGAGCCCGGCTTCACGCGCACCACGCGCTGGTACGAGGGCGGCGCCGGCCTGCTGGTGCCGCTGGCGGTCGAGCCGCAGTCGGACCCGTCGCAGCTGGACGAAGGCGACGCACCCGAGGCGCGGCTCATCGTGCTGCGCTTTGCCGAGCGCGGCAAGCGACTGTTCACGGCCGAGGATGCGCGCCTGGCCGATCGCATCGTCGAACAGCTGCGCCGCGCCGTCGCGCACGACCGCGCCATCGAGCAGGGCCGCAGCGAGGAGCGCGGCCGCATCGCGCAGGACCTGCACGACGACATCGGCGCGCGCCTGCTCACGCTCATGTACAAGGCGCCCAACGCGGAGATGGAGGACTACGTCCGCCACACGCTGCAGGACCTCAAGACGCTCACGCGCGGCCTCGCGGCCACCAGCCACTACCTGTCGCACTCGGCCGGCGAGTGGAAGGCGGACATCGCACAGCGCCTCGCGCCCACCGGCTGCACGCTGGAGTGGTCGTTCGAGCAGGACGCCGAGATCCAGCTGAACGTCGTGCAGTGGTCCGGCCTGACGCGCATCCTGCGCGAGCTGGTGAGCAACATCATCGCCCACGCCAAGGCCACGCACGCCACGATCCACGGCGAGTTGCGCGACGGCGTGCTCGCGCTGACCGTCACCGACAACGGCGTGGGCGGCACGCCCAAGGACTGGTCGACGGGCCTCGGCCTGGGCGGCATCCGCAAGCGCGTGCGCATGCTGGGCGGCACCATCGCCTGGCAGCAGAACGATCCCGAGGGCGTGCGCTGCGACGTCAGCGTGACGCTGGGGGCGCCGTCGACGCCGACCGTTCCGTCGACCTCCACCTCGCCCGGCGCGGCGGCGAACTGAGCCCGGCGGCCGCGGTGGCGGCGTTCAGGGCTGCGCGGGCGCGCCGGCCGACGCCCAGAACTCGCGCTGCAGCCGCGGGCTGGCTCGGTAGCGTTCGCCGCGGTAGTGCTGGTCGAGCTCGTGCAGGATCCCGACGATGGGCGCCGGCCCCCACAGCGCCAGCCAGGCGAACGGACCCGCCGGGTAGTTGACGCCCAGCGTCATCGCGGCGTCCGCGCCCTCGGGCGTGCACACGCCCTGGTCGACGGCGTCGCTGCCTTCGTTGACCAGCATCGAGATCGTGCGCGCGACGACGAGGCCCGGCGTGTCCTTGACGCGTTGCGGCGCCCAGCCGAGCGCACGCAGCACGAGCGCCACCTGCTCGGCGAACGCCGCCGACGACTGCGCCGCGACCGCGTAGGCCAGCGGCACGACCGGGGTCGCCGCGGGGCCCGCGGCCGGGCCGACCGGCCAGTCGAACACGGCCACGTCCGGCACGCCGCGAACGGCGGCGTCCTGCGTGGCCGTTCGCCCGGGCGTGGGCTGCAGCACGCCGTCGCCGACCATCAGCGTGACGGACATCCTGGCATCGCCCGCCGGGGTCTCGCGCGTGAAGCCCAGGCCCGAGGCCGCCAGGCGCGATGCGAGCAGGTCGGCCACCGGCCCCTCGCCGCGCAGCACCAGCGGAACCACGGGCAGTGCCGGGGCCTCGGCATCGCCATCGACCGTCCTGGGTCCGCCTTCCGGGTAGCGGTAGAAGCCGCGGCCCGACTTGCGCCCCAGCAGGCCGCCGTCGACCATCTCGCGCTGCACCAGCGAGGGCTGGTAGCGCTTGTCGAAGAAGTTGGCCTCGTAGACCGATTGGGTGACGGCGAAGTTGGTGTCGTGGCCGATCAGGTCCATCAGCTCGCACGGCCCCATGCGGAAGCCCGCGCCGCGCACGCAGGCGTCGAGCACCGCGGGCGTCGCGGCCTGTTCATGCAGCAGCGCCAGCGTCTCGGCGTAGAACGGGCGCGCGATGCGGTTGACGATGAAGCCGGGGGTCGACTTCGTGTGCACCGCGGTCTTGCCCCAGTCGGCGGCCAGCATCGCGATGGCGTCGGCCACGGCCGGTTAGGTGGCCAGGCCCGAGACGACCTCCACCAGGCGCA
Organism: Burkholderiaceae bacterium; assembly: GCA_036569025.1. GTDB lineage: Bacteria > Pseudomonadota > Gammaproteobacteria > Burkholderiales > Burkholderiaceae_C > Scleromatobacter. The sequence continues at coordinate 2,002 of DATCRO010000484.1, read as the reverse complement.
TCAGCGGCACCGGGTTGAAGAAATGCATGCCCACCACGCGACCCGGCAGCTCCAGCCCGCGCGCGACCGCGGTGATCGACAGCGACGACGTGTTGGACGCCAGCACGCAGTCGTGCGACACGATGGCCTCGAGGTCGCGCATCAGCGCCTGCTTGACGGCCAGGTTCTCCACGATCGCCTCGATCACGAGCGCGGCGTCGCGCAGGTCGTGCAGCGAAGTCGCGACGGACAGCCGGCCGCGCGCGGCGGCGACGTCCTCCGGCGTCAGCTTGCCCTTGTCGGCCAGCTTGGCCAGCGTGGCGGCGAGCTGCTCGGCGGCCGCCGCGGCCGCGCCCTCGCGCACGTCGTGCAGGTGCACGGGGTGCCCGGCCAGCAGCGCGACCTGCACGATGCCGATGCCCATCACGCCGGCGCCGATGACGGCGACGGGACGATTGCGGAACAGGTTGGTTTGCGTCATGTCCGCCATTTTCCGTTATGGCTGGCTTCAGGCTGCGGAAGGGGTCGACTTCGACAATTCGCACGTCGCGATCTCGCGGCCCTTTCCCGCCCGCGTGGCCGCGTTTCACGCGGTGTCGGGTCGAAACGAACGACCAAGCCTCCCTGTGGCCGTGACGCCGATCCGACGGGCGGACCTTCTCTTTCCGACGCATTCATCGGTTAGCAACCGGTCGCGTCATCCCGCACTGGCAAACTCGGGGCGGGCGCTCATTCGCGCCGCCCTTGACGTGCCCATGCCCGACCACACTTGCGCCCCCGACGACGACGAGCCCACCGCCGCGCAGGCGGCCGCGCACGCGCGCGCCCTGCGCGGCGCCGCGAAGCTGGCCGTCGAGGCGACCACGGGACTGACCGACCTCGTCGAGGCCGTGCATGCGCGCATCGCCACGCTGCCGGGCTTGCCCGGCCCCGCGGACGGCCGCACGCGCGGCATCACGGGCCTGGTCTACAAGACGATCCGCGGCGTGACGCGCGCGGTCGGCGGCAGCGTCGACACGCTGCTGCCCGTGCTGGCGCCGCTGCTCGCCGCCGGTGGCGCGGCCCCGGCGCTGCCGTCGCCCGAGCGCGAGGCCGTGCTCGCCGCGCTCAACGGCGTGCTGGGCGACCACCTTGCGCGCACGGCCAACCCGCTCGCGATCCGCATGGCGCTGCGGCGCGAGGGCCGCGCGCTCGCGTTGCAGCGCGACGCCCTGGCCGCCGCGATGCCCGAGGCCGGCGAGCGCGTGCTGGTGCTCGTCCACGGCCTGTGCATGAACGACCTGCAATGGCGGCGCGACGGCCACGACCACGGCGCGGCCCTGGCCGACTCGCTGGGCTTCACGCCGCTGTACCTGCACTACGCGAGCGGCCTGCACGTGTCGACCAACGGGCGCGCGCTGTCGAACCTGCTCGAGCAGTTGCTGTCGCAATGGCCGCGGCCGATCGCGCGCTTCGCGATCGTCGGCCACAGCATGGGCGGCCTCGTCGCGCGCGGCGCGCTGCACTACGGCCGCGCGGCCGGCCAGCACTGGGTCGACCGGCTGGACGACCTCGCCTGCCTGGGCACGCCGCACCACGGCGCGCCGCTGGAACGCGCGGGCCAGGGCCTGCACATGCTGCTGGACGCCACGCCCTACGCCGGCCCGTTCGGCCGCCTCGCCAAGCTGCGCAGCGCCGGCATCACCGACCTGCGGCACGGCAACGTCGTCGACGAGGACTGGCTCGATGCCGACCGCTTCGACAGCGCCACCGACCGCCGCCGGCCCGTGCCCCTGCCCGCGGGCCCGCGCTGCTTCGCGCTGGCGGGCACGCTGTCCGGGGCGGCCAAGGCGCTCGGCGACGGCCTCGTGCCGGTGGCGAGCGCCCTCGGCAAGCATCGGCTCGCGCGGCGCACGCTCAAGTTCGCGCCGTCGCACCAGCGCGTCTTCGATGACACCAACCACATGCAGCTGCTGTCCAGCCCGGCGGTGTTCGAACAACTGCGCGATTGGCTGCGGCACTGATCGTCTCGGATCTCGTAGGG
>DATCRO010000483.1:0-3956 GCA_036569025.1 Burkholderiaceae bacterium | reverse complement strand
CCGCCAGCGCGAGCACCGGCGGCGCAGCCAGCATGCGTGCGAAGGCCTCGCGCACCTGGTCGGCCGACACCGCCTCGATGCGATCGCGCAGTTCCTCGGGCGAGCGGACCCGGCCATGCACGAACAGGTCGAGTGCGGCGTCCTCGACGCGGCGCACCGGCCGCTCCTGCGCGCGCAGGTGGCGCACCGCGATCTGGTTGCGGGCGCGTTCGAGATCGAGGGCGCCCACGGACGCGGCGTGCTCCCGCAGCAGGCGGTGCGTCTCGCGCAGCAGCTCGTCGACCTTGTCGGGCGTGGTCGACGCCTCGATCACGAACTGGCCGCAGGCCTCCATGACGTCGGCCGAGCACGCGGCGTAGTAGACGAGGCCGCGGCGCTCGCGGATCTCGGCCATCAGCGGCGAGCTCATGCCCTCGCCGAACAGCGCGGCGGCCACGCTGGCGGCCGGATCGTCGTCCTTCATCGCGGCGATCGGGTAGCCGAGCACCACGTGGCTCTGGCTGCAGCCGGCCAGGCGCGCGGCCTTGACGCCGCCCAGCCACGTGGGCGCGTCCATCACGTGCGGCGCGCCGGGCGGCATGTCGCCGAACGCGGCCTCGGCCTCGCGCACGATGGCGTCGTGGTCGACGTTGCCGGCCACGCCCACCACCACGTTCCGGCCGCTGTACTGGCGCTCGACGTAGGCCAGCAGCTCCTCGCGCGTGAAGCGCTCGATGTTGCGGCGCGTGCCGATCACGGCCTGCGCCATCGGGTGCGCGCCGTAGCAGAGCTTGTCGAACTGGCGGAACGCGGTCGACATCGGGTCTTCCTCGTCCTCGATGAACTCCTGCAGGATCACCTGGCGCTCGCGCTCGAGCTCGAGCGCCGGGAACGTGGGCCGGCGCACGATGTCGCCCAGCATGCGCACGAACTGCGCGGCGTCGCGCGCCATGCCGCTCAGGTGGTAGGCCGTGTGGTCCTTGTCGGTGTGCGCGTTGACCTCGGCGCCCAGGCGCTCGGCGTCGATGTTGATGCGCGCAGCGTCGCGCGTGGTGGTGCCCTTGAACGCCATGTGCTCGACGACGTGGCTGATGCCCGCGTCGCGCGCGCTCTCGTGGCCCGAGCCGGTGCGCACGAACACGCTGGCGCTGGCGCTCGCGAGCCACGGCATGTGGATCGTGACGACGCGCACGCCGTTGGGCAGGGTGGTGAGGCGGGTGTCCTGGCGGTGCGGAAGGGTCATGCCCGTATTGTCGGCGACGCGCCCGGCCGCTGCCGCGCGCGGGGCCTTGTCTTCCCCGGCTCGACGGCCGCCCGTATGATCGCCCGTCGCCTGAGCACCCCCGGAGCTGTCCATGCATCCTCGCTTCACGAAATTCGCCGTCGCCGCCACGTTGCTGGCGGCCAGCGTCGCCGCCCACGCCCTGGACAAGGTCGTCTTCGCCACCAACTGGAAGGCGCAGGCCGCGCACGGCGGCTTCTACCAGGCCGTGGCCGATGGCACGTACAAGCGCTACGGCCTGGACGTCGAGATCCGCCAGGGCGGCCCGCAGGTCAACAACCGCCCGCTGCTGCCGGCCGGCCGCATCGACTTCCTGATGACGGGCAACCTGCTGCACAGCTTCGACAACGTCAAGAACGGCGTGCCCGTCATCGCGGTCGCCGCGATGTTCCAGAAGGACCCGCAGGCGCTCATGGCGCACCCGGACGGCGGCTACGCCAGGTTCGAGGACCTGGCCAAGGCGCCGGTGGCCTACATCGCCAAGGACGCGCAGTTCTCGTGGTGGCAGTGGCTCAAGGCCGACTACGGCTTCAAGGACGAGTCGCTGCGCCCGTACAACTACAACGTCGGCCCGTTCCTGGCCGACAAGAAGAGCCTGCAGCAGGGCTACGCCGTGGAGGAGCCGATCACCATCGCCAAGGAAGGCGGCTTCAAGCCCGCCGTGTTCCTGCTGGCCGACCACGGGTACAGCACGTACTCGACGACCATCGAGGCGCGCACCGATACCGTCAGGAACAAGCCCGACCTCGTCAAGCGCTTCGTCGAGGCGTCCATCATCGGCTGGAACAACTACCTGTACGGCGACCGCAAGGCCGCGGACGCGCTCATCAAGGCCGACAACCCCGAAATGAACGACACCCTGATCGCGCAGAGCATCGAGCTGATGAAGCAGATGGGCATCGTCGATTCCGGCGACGCGCAGACCCTGGGCATCGGCGCGATGAAGCCCGAGCGCATCAAGGACTTCTACGACAAGATGGTGCGCGCCGGCCTCTACAAGCCCGGCGACGTCGACCTGTCCAAGGTCGCCACCACCGAGTTCGTGAACAAGGGCGTGGGCGTGGACGTGCGCAGGAAGCTCACGGGCAAGTGATCAGGCGCGGCGCCGCGCGCCCGCCATCACCAGCGCGACCCCGATCAGGATCACCGCCATGCCGGCCAGGATCGGCGCGCTGATCGTCTCGCCGACGAACAGCGCGCCCAGGCCCACGGCCACCACCGGATTGACGTAGGCGTAGCTCGTGGCCAGCGCCGGGCGCGCGTGGCCGATGACGTAGACGAACGCCGTGTAGGCCACCAGCGAGCCGAACACGACCAGGTAGGCCAGCGCCCACCAGGACGACGCCGGCACCGCCGCCGGGTCGAAGCGCTCGCCGTGCAGCGTGGCCATCACGACCAGGCTCAGGCCGCCGCCCAGCATCTGCACGGCGGCCGACATCGGGCCCCTGGGCAGGTCCAGCCGCGGCTGCAGCACGGTGGCGCAGGCCCACGCCGCGGCGGCGATGAACAGCACCGCGATGGCGCCCGGGTTCGCGGCGGCGTGCAGGTCGAGATTCAGCAGCGCCATGCCCACCAGGCCCAGGACGACGCCGAGCCACTCGAGGACGCGCGGCCGCGCGCCGAACAGGCCCCAGGCGAACAGCATCGCGAACAGCGGCACGCCGGCGACCACCAGCGACGCGAGGCCCGAGGGCACCTTGGTCTCGCCCAGGCACACGAAGCCGTTGCCCAGGCCCATCATCATGAAGCCGATCAGCGCGCCGTTGCGCCACTGCCGCCAGGTGGGCCAGGCGACGCCGCGCCACTTCAGGAATGCAAGCAGGACGGGGCCGGCGCACAGGTTGCGGATCGCCGAGGACGCCAGCGGCGGGATGCCGTCGACGACGAAGTGGATCGCGAGGTACGTGGAGCCCCAGACGACGTAGACGATGGCGAGGCAGGCGGCGAGCAGCGTGGAGCGGGAGGCGTTCGGCATGGATCGCCGAGTGGAACAGAAACGTGCCGGCCCTCGTTCGCCGCGGGCCAATGGAGGGGTCTGGCCTCTCCTCGACGTCGCGCCACGCCCTCGCCGAAAGCGGCACCGCCTACCGCGATGACGAGGCGAAGGCCTGACACCGATCGCGGAAAGAAGCGCCGGGCATGAGATCGGGGTCAGGCCCTTGCCTTCATCCGCGAGCCGGCACCGTGTCGATGGCCACGCCACCGCGCGGATGAAGGAGGGGCCAGACCCCTCCGTCCGCGCCGGGCACCCGCGCGTCAATTCTTCAAGTCGTACCGATCCAGGTTCATCACCTTGGTCCAGGCAGCGACGAAGTCGCGCACGAACTTCTCCTGCCCGTCGCTCGCGCCGTAGACCTCCGCGATCGCGCGCAGCTGCGAGTTCGAACCGAACACCAGATCGGCGACGGTGCCCGTCCACCTCTTCTCGCCCGTCTTGCGGTCGACGCCTTCCAGCACGCCCTCGGTCGACGACTTCTGCCAGCGCGTGCGCATGTCCAGCAGGTTGACGAAGAAGTCGTTCGACAGCGTGCCCGGACGCCTGGTGAACACGCCATGCGCGGCGTTGCCGACGTTGGCGCCGAGCACCCGAAGGCCGCCGACCAGCACCGTCATCTCGGGCGCCGTGAGCGTCAGCAGCTGCGCCTTGTCGACCAGCAGTTCGGCAACATGCCCTTCGAGCCCGGCGACCGCGTAG
>DATCRO010000482.1:0-3874 GCA_036569025.1 Burkholderiaceae bacterium | reverse complement strand
GGCACTAGCTGAACCCGCTCGACGCCAGCGCCGCCAGCATCGTCGGCATCGCCCGCAGCCGGCTCGGCGACGCGCCGAACCAGCGCTGCAGGTCGCGCGTCATGTGCGCCTGGTCGGCGTAGCCGTGGTCGGCCGCCAGCGCGGCCAGCGGCGTCTCGCCCGCCAGCCCGCGGGCGCACCGGCGCGCCCGCGCGAGGCCGCGCCACCACAGCGGGCCGCGGCCCGTCCGGGGCGACAGCAGCCGCTCCAGGCTGCGCGCCGACACGCCCAGCCGCGCCTGCGCGAGCGGCAGCGACGGCGCCTCACGCAAGCAGGCCAGCGCCTCGTCCACCCGTGCGTCCAGGCGCGTGGCCGCGCCCACGGCGTCCAGCAGGACGTCGTCGTCCCAAGCCTCGCGGGCCCGGGCCAGCGCCAGGAGCGCCCGCTCGTCGATCTGCGCGCCCGGCCGCAACCGCACGCCCATCGCCCGGTCGCCGGGCGCGAACGCGTGCATCTCGCTGGCTTGGGACAGCACGCTGACCAGGCACACCGGCGCCCCGTGGCGCGGCACGATCACGACCAGGTCGCGGCAACCGTCCGGCGGAATGTGCACCGTCGTCGCCTCGCGCGCGGCGAACCGCCACAGCTCCAGCGCGGATTCGGGCAGGGCCGACGCCTCGCTCATCCGTAGACCTCGCGCTCCGTCCAGCCCAGCGCCGACATGTCCATCACGCGAAACGGCTCGTCCGCCCGCATGATGAACTCGTCCAGCTGCGGCGGCTTGACCTGCGTGCCGGCCAGCATCGCGTGCACCTGCCCGCGGTGGTGCGTCTGGTGCATGAACAGGTGCTGCAGCACGAGGCAGGCGAGGTCGCTCTGCGACTTGCCCTCGCCGCGATCCATGCGCACGACGGCGTTGGCCGACGTGTCGTCGAGCTTGTCGCAGAACGCGATCAGCTTCAGGTCGCTGGCATCCTGCGCCGCCGCGTAGGGCGCGAGCTCGTCGTGCGGCGCAAAGCGGCGGTACTGCTGCTCCATGTCGGCCTCCCCCTGCAGCGCCGCGATGTAGTAGCGGTCGACGGCCAGCAGGTGGTTGAGCGTGCCGATGAGCGTGGGGAAGAAGCTGATGCGCTTGGCATGCAAGTCGGACGTCGACAGGCCCGCCAGTGCGGCCTGGAGTCGGCGGTTGGCCAGGCGGTTGGCATGGGCCTGGATGGCCAGGAGCTGCGCCAGCCCCAGCGGGCGCGGGTCGGGGGAAGAGGTGTCGGACATGGCGTGGGATCTCCGGTGTCGTCGTGATCAGCGTAGCGCCGATCCGGGGCAAATGGCGCGCGCGAAAGCGTCGATTTCTGGGGATCAATCCACCGGGAGCGCCGTCTCGTACTTGACCTCGCGCAGCACCACGCTGGAGCGCACGTTGGCGACGCCCGGCGTCTTGAAGACCTTGTCCTGCAGGAAGCGGTCGTAGGCCTTCATGTCAGGCGCGACCACCTTGATGAGGTAGTCGCCCTCGCCCGTCGTGCTGTGGCATTCCATGATCTCGGGGCTGGACCTGGCCATCGCCTCGAACTGCTCGACCGCTCCCTCGCTGTGGCGCACCAGCGTCACGTGCGCGAGGACGCAGATCGACAGTCCCAGCTTCTCGCGATCGAGCAGCGCCACGTAGCCGCGGATGACGCCGCTGGCCTCCAGCTCCTTCACGCGCCGCCACACGGGCGTGGCCGACAACCCCACGGTGTCGGCCAGTTGCTGGGCGCTCTGGCGGCCGTCGCGCTGCAGGGCGGCGGCGATGCGGCGGGCGACGCGGTCGATCGAGGCGGGCAGGGTCATGGGCGCATTGTGCGCCGGGGCAGCGCGTTTACCCTCGGAATCTGCACCGATCGAGATATTCATTTCCCGCGACGACGTCCTGCGAAATGTTCATATCGATATTTCGCCTGCAAGTGCCCATTGCGCAATATCGCTGCCGGCGTCGAGGTCTAGCATGGCCGGTCCAGCCGCCCGCGCTTCGCGGAGCGCCTTGCCAGCGCGAGCCAGACGCCATGACCCAGCCCTCCTCGGACATCACCACCACGCCCGACCCCGATACCGCGCCGCTGCGCCAGTACGCGCTCACCGACAACCTCGCGGCCGACTCGGGCGCCGTCTTCCTGACCGGCACCCAGGCGCTCGTGCGCCTGCTGCTGATGCAGCGCCGCCGGGACCAGGTTGCCGGGCTGAACACCGCCGCCTTCGTCTCCGGCTACCGCGGCAGCCCGCTGGGCATGGTCGACCAGCAGCTGTGGAAGGCCAAGAAATTCCTGGCCGACGCGAAGGTCGAGTTCCTGCCCGCGATCAACGAAGACCTGGCCGCCACCGCCTGCCTGGGCACGCAGCGCGTCGCGCTCGATCCCAAGCGCGAGGTCGAGGGCGTGACGGCCATGTGGTACGGCAAGGGCCCCGGCGTCGACCGCTCGGGCGACGCGCTCAAGCACGGCAACGTCTACGGCTCCAGCCCCAAGGGTGGCGTGCTGGTCGTGGCCGGCGACGACCACGGCTGCGTGTCGTCGTCGATGCCGCACCAGAGCGACCTCGCGATGCAGGCCTGGTCGATGCCCGTGCTGCACCCGGCCAACGTCGCCGAGTACCTGGAGTTCGGCCTGTACGGCTGGGCGCTGTCGCGCTTCTCGGGCGCGTGGGTGGGCTTCAAGGCGATCTCCGAAGTCGTCGAGTCCGGCATGACCGTCGACCTCGACGCCATCCCGCTGGACTTCACGCTGCCCGTGGACTTCACGCCGTCGCAGGACCTGCACGTGCGCGCCGTCGACCTGCCGTCGCTGTTGCTGGAATCGCGCCTGGCCGAGAAGCTGGCCGCCGTGCGCGCGTTCGCGAAGGTGAACTCGGTCGACAAGCACATCGTCGCGAGCCCCAGCGCCACGCTGGGCATCGTCACGGTGGGCAAGGCGCACTACGACTTCCTGGAGGTGCTGCGCCGCCTGGAGCTCGACCCGAACGCGCTGGCCGCGGCCGGTGTGCGCATCTACAAGGTGGGCCTCGTGTTCCCGCTGGAGCCCACGCGCATGGCGGAGTTCGCGCAAGGCCTCGAGGAAATCCTCGTCATCGAGGAGAAGGCGCCCGTCGTCGAACGCCAGCTGAAGGAATTGCTGTACGGCCTGCCGGACCTGCAGCGCCCGCGCATCGCCGGCAAGACGACGCCCGACGGCGCGCCGCTGCTGTCGTCGCTGGGCGAACTGCGGCCGTCGCGCATCATGGAAGTGGTGGCCGGGTGGCTCGCGCGACTGAACCCGGCGCTGGACCGCACGCACCTGGTCACGGACTTCACGATGCCCTGCCTGCTGCACAACGCGGCCGATGCCGTGAAGCGCCAGCCCTACTTCTGCTCCGGCTGCCCGCACAACACGTCCACGAAGGTGCCCGAGGGCTCGCGCGCGCTGGCCGGCATCGGCTGCCACTTCATGGCCAGCTGGATGGAGCGCGAGACGAGCGGCCTGATCCAGATGGGCGCCGAAGGCGTCGACTGGGCGGCGCACTCGCGCTTCACCAAGGAAAAGCACGTCTTCCAGAACCTGGGCGACGGCACGTACTACCACTCCGGGTACCTCGCCATCCGCCAGGCGATCGCCGCCAAGGCGACGATCACGTACAAGATCCTCTACAACGACGCGGTGGCCATGACCGGGGGCCAGCCGGTCGACGGCAAGCTGTCGGTGCCCGAGATCGCGCGCCAGGTCGAGGCCGAGGGCGCCAAGCGCGTGGTGATCGTCAGCGACGACATCACCCCGCACCGCGCGCACGCCAACCTGTTCCCGGCCGGCACCACCTTCCATCCGCGCGAGGAGCTCGACGCGGTGCAGCGCGAGCTGCGCGAGATCGAGGGCGTCACGATCCTCATCTA
>DATCRO010000481.1:0-2007 GCA_036569025.1 Burkholderiaceae bacterium | reverse complement strand
AGATCGCGCGCAAGTACGGCCATGACAAGGGCATCGAGCGCCCCGAGATCATCGTCTGCGAGCGCGCCTTCCACGGCCGCTCGCTGGCCACGCTGTCGGCCACCGGCAACCCGAAGATCCAGGCCGGCTTCGGCCCGCTGGTCGAGGGCTTCGTGCGCGTGCCGTTCAACGACGCCGCGGCCGTCCGTGCCGTGGCGCAATCGAGCAAGAGCGTCGTCGCGGTGATGCTGGAGCCCGTGCAGGGCGAAGGCGGCATCAACCCGGCCCGCAACGACTACCTGCGCGAGCTGCGCGCCATCTGCGACGAGCACGGCTGGCTGCTGATGCTCGACGAGGTGCAGTGCGGCATCGCGCGCACCGGCAAGTGGTTCGCGTTCCAGTGGGCCGGCATTCAGCCCGACGTCATGTCGCTGGCCAAGGGCCTGGGCTCGGGCATGCCGGTGGGCGCGCTCGTGGTGGGCCCGCGCGCCAAGGACGTGTTCGGCCCGGGCAACCACGGCAGCACCTTCGGCGGCAATCCGCTGGCGATGCGCGCGGCCATCGAGACGCTCAACGTCATCGAGTCCGACGGCCTGATGAAGAACGCCGAGGTGGTCGGCGAGCACCTGCGCGCGGCGCTCCGGCGCGAGATCGGCGCCTTGCCGGGCGTCGTCGACATCCGCGGCGAGGGCCTGATGATCGGCGTCGAACTCGGCAAGCCGTGCGGCGCGATCCTCACGCGCGCGGCCGAGGCGGGCCTGCTGGTCAGCGTCACGGCCGACACGGTCATCCGCATCGTGCCGCCGCTGATCTTCACCACCGCCGACGCCGACGAAGTGGTCGCCAGGCTGGCGCCGCTGGTCAAGGCCTTCCTCGCGGAGCAGGCATGAAACCCGGCGACACGCTCATGAAGCACTACCTGCAGTTCAAGGACTTCCGGGCCGAGGAGTACGCCTACCTGTTCGAGCGCACGCGCGAGATCAAGAAGCGCTTCAAGAACTACGAAAAGTACATCCCGCTGGTGGACCGCACGCTGGCGATGATCTTCGAGAAGGCCTCCACGCGCACCCGCGTGAGCTTCGAGGCCGGCATGTACCAGATGGGCGGCTCGGTGGTGAACCTGACCACCGGCGACAGCCAGCTGGGCCGCGCCGAGCCGATCGAGGACTCGGCGCGCGTCATCAGCCGCATGGTCGACATCGTGATGATCCGCACGTTCGAGCAGACCAAGATCGAGCGCTTCGCGGCGCACTCGCGCGTGCCGGTGATCAACGGCCTGACCAACGAGTTCCACCCGTGCCAGATCATGGCCGACCTGTTCACCTTCATCGAGTACCGCGGCGCGATCGCGGGCCGCACGGTGGCCTGGGTGGGCGACGGCAACAACATGGCCAACACGTGGGTGCAGGCCGCCGACATCCTCGGCTTCACGCTGCACGTGAGCACCCCCAGCGGCTACGAGCTCGACTTCGACGTGGCCGGCGTGAAGAACCGCGCCTGCGTCAAGCTGTTCGACAACCCGCTGGACGCGTGCCGCGGCGCCGACCTCGTCACCACCGACGTGTGGACGAGCATGGGCTACGAGGCCGAGAACGAGCGCCGCCTGGTCGACTTCGAGAAGTGGTGCGTCGACGCCGAGATGATGGCCGTCGCCAGGCCCGACGCGCTGTTCATGCACTGCCTTCCCGCGCACCGCGGCGAGGAGGTGACCGCCGAGGTCATCGACGGCCCGCAATCGGTGGTGTGGGACGAGGCGGAGAACCGCATGCACGTGCAGAAGGCGCTCATGGAGTACCTGCTGCTGGGTCGCATTGGATGACGGGGGCTGACCGGAGGGGTCTGGCCTCTCCGAAGTCCGCGCCGCCTCCTTCATCGAAGCGATGACCGGGATCGCGGACGAAGGACCGGCCTGACCCCGATCGCGAGACGATCACCGGGGTCAGGCCTGTCCTCGAATCGCGATCGGCGGGACGATCGATGGCGACGGATCTGCGCGATCCGAGGAGAGGCCAGCCCCCTCGTCAGCGC
>DATCRO010000480.1:0-7997 GCA_036569025.1 Burkholderiaceae bacterium | reverse complement strand
GGCGGCCGACAGCTGCGTCTGCACGAGCTCGAGCCGGATGCCGCCGGCCAGCAGCTCGGTCAGCAGCGTGACGATCTTGTCGGCCTTCTTGGCGCTGCCGGCGCCGATGACGACCAGGTTCTTCTGCAGGTCGATCCAGATCGGCGTGTTGCCGCGCTTGGGGAACGCGCGCGGCAGCAGCTCGTGCACGATCTCCTCCTTGAGCTCCTTGGCGGCCTTGCCCTTGGGGCGGCGGCCGGTGTCCTGCTCGATCTTGTCCAGGCGCGACTCGAGCTGCGACTTGACGGCGCCGCCGGGCACGGCCTTGGTCTCGATGCACAGCTTCAGGATCCACTGGCCCGCGACGCTCTCGACCAGCGGCCCGTGCTTCTCGCCGCGAGGCTCGACCCAGCCGAGGGACTCCTGCTGCGCCGCGCCGCACTCGACGAAGCGCGCCGCGTCCAGGCGCGGCTCCAGCTCGGCCAGGCTCGGGCGTTCCCATTGATCGATGCGGTAGACGATGACGTTCTTGAACATGGATTCGGGCCGGAAGGACGGAAGTGCAGCGGAGCGCGCGATTCTAGGCGACCTGTATTTCCGTCCAGCAACGAAACGTTCCGCGGCGCGCGGAACCGGGCAAAACCGCACGCGCGTGGCCGCGCGCGCGTGCCGGACACGGTAGGGCGGGTTGGCCGCAGGCGTAACCCGCCGTTCGCCGGCGTCACGACATGCCGACATGGCGGGTTACGCCTGCGGCTGACCCGCCCTACGAAACCGCCTGCGGCCAGCCCGTCCGCTCAGGGCGAGAATGGCCGCATGAAGGTGTTCGGCATCGCGGGCTATTCGGGCATGGGCAAGACGACGCTGCTGGCGCGGCTGGTGCCGGCGCTGGTCGCGCGCGGGCTGCGCGTCTCCATGATCAAGCACAGCCACAAGGACATCGAGGTCGACCGCCCCGGCAAGGATTCGTACCGCCTGCGCGAGGCCGGCTGCCACGAGGTGCTGCTGCTCGGCAGCACGCGCTGGGCGCTGATGCACGAGCTGCGCGGCGCCGACGAGCCGTCGCTGGACTACCTGCTCGACCGCCTGCAGGACGTCGACCTCGTGCTGGTCGAGGGCTTCAAGCATGGCGATTTCCCCAAGCTGGAGGTCTGGCGCGCCGAGGCCGGCAAGCCGACGCTGTCGCCCGGCTGGCCCGGCATCCACGCCATCGCCAGCGACGACCGCGTCGAGGCGGGCGACGGCGTCGCCGTGCTGCCGCTGGCCGACACCCGGGCCATCGCCGACTTCGTGCTCGCGCACGCCGCCGTGCGCTGAAGGGCCCGCCATGCCGCGCTTTGCCGCCAACGTCTCGATGCTGTTCACCGAGGCGCCGTTCCTCGACCGCTTCGAGCTCGCCGCGCGCGCCGGCTTCGCCGCCGTCGAATGCCAGTTCCCGTACCAGGCGCCGGCCGCGGAGATCCGCGCGCGGCTGGACGACCTGGGGCTGTCGATGGTGCTGCACAACCTGCCCGCCGGCGACTGGGCCGCGGGCGATCGCGGGCTGGCCGGGCTGCCGCATCGCACGGGCGAGTTCCGCGCGGGCGTCCCGCGCGCGATCGCGTACGCGCACGCGCTGGGCGTCAAGCAGCTGAACTGCCTGGCCGGCATCGTGCCGGCCGGCATCGAGGCCGATACCGTGCACCGTACCCTCGTCGACAACCTGCGCTTCGCGGCACGCGCGCTCGCCGCGGAAGGACTGGCATTGCTGGTCGAGCCGATCAACACCTTCGACATCCCCGGCTTCGCCGTCAACCGCACCGCGCCGTGCGTCGCGCTGCTCGACGAGGTGGGCGAGCCGAACGCGTTCGTGCAGTACGACGCGTACCACGCGCAGCGCATGGAAGGCGAGCTCGCCGGCACGCTGGCGCGCTTCATGCCCCGCATCGCCCACGTCCAGGTCGCCGACAACCCGGGCCGCCACGAACCGGGCACCGGCGAGATCCGCTTCGAGTTCCTCTTCGCCGAACTCGATCGGCTGGGCTACGCCGGCTGGGTCGGCTGCGAGTACACGCCGGCGGGCCGGACGGACGCCGGCCTGGGCTGGCTGCCGCCCGGCGCGCTGGCCATTCGTCGCGCCGGCTGTTGATTCGCCGCCTTCGAACCGCCATTGGTCGGTCCACCGCAGGATCGATCAAGGAGTTTCGATAACGTGACTGTTAGAGTGCGCGGTGCCGTCGGGTCCGCGGCACGCTCCTGGACCCTCTTGCCGGAGACTTCAAGATCGACGCGAACCTCTTGAACGAGCTGCGCATCCAGCGCACCGAACGCGATGACCACGGCGGGCCGCCGCGCTGGCTGTGGATCGCGCTGGCGACCGTCGCCGTCGTGGCGTTCCTCGCCGCGGGCGGCTGGTGGGCGTGGAGCTCGCGTCCCGTCACGGTGCAGACGGCCACCGCCACGGCGCCCGCCGGCGGCGGCGGTTCGGCCGGCGCGGTGCTGCAGGCCACGGGCTACGTGACGCCGCGGCGCCGCGCCACGGTCTCCACGCAGATCACCGGCACGCTGACGCAGGTGCTGATCGAGGAAGGCGACCACGTGCAGAAGGGCCAGGTGCTGGCCCGCCTCGAGGACAGCGCGCTGCGCGCCGGCCTCGACGCCGCGCGCGCCAACCTCGCCAGCGCGCAGGCGCAGGTCGCGTCCGCGCAGGCGCAGCTCGCGCAGGCGCAATCGGACGAGCGCCGCCAGGCCGAGCTGCTCGCGAGCGGCATGGTCACCAAGGCGGCCGGCGACCAGGCGCGCACCGCGGTGGCCACCGCCGTCGCCCAGCTCGACGCGCGCCGCCGCGAGGCCGACGCCGCCAAGGCGCAGCTCGGGCAGGCGCAGGTCAACTTCGACTACACGGTGGTGCGTGCGCCCTTTGCGGGCGTCATCACCGAGAAGGCGGCGCAGGTCGGCGAGATCGTCTCGCCGCTGTCGGCCGGCGGCGGCTTCACGCGCACCGGCGTGGGCACCATCGTCGACATGGACTCGCTGGAGGTCGAGGTCGACGTCGCCGAGGCCTACATCGGCGAGGTGCAGGCCGCCATGCCGGCCGAGGCCGTGCTCGACGCCTACCCCGACTGGAAGATCCCCGCGCACGTGATCGCCGTGATCCCCGCCGCCGACCGCGGCAAGGGCACGGTCAAGGTGCGCGTGGGCCTCGACCAGAAGGACGCGCGCCTGGTGCCCGACATCGGCGTGCGCGTGTCCTTCCTCGCCAGGAAGGATGCGGCGACGCCCGCGGCGGCCCAGGCGCCGCGCGGCGCGCTGGTGCCGGCCGCGGCCGTCGTGCAGCGCGATGGCCACGCCGCGGTGTTCGTGGTCGTGGACGGCAAGGCGGCGCTGCGCGCGGTCACGCCCGCGACGCCGGACGTCGGCACGATGAAGTCGATTCCCGCCGGCATTTCCGCCGGCGACAAGGTGGTGCTGTCGCCGCCGGCCACGCTGCAGGACGGCGTGGCGGTGAAGGTCGAGGACGCGGCCCACTGATTCTTCCGAGTCCCAAAGGAGCGAGAACGAGATGACCCAGTTGATCGAAATCCGCGACGTCTCCAAGATCTACGAACGCGGCAGGCAGACGGTCGAGGTGCTGCACCACATCGACCTCGACGTGGCCCAAGGCCAGTTCCTCGCCTTGATGGGGCCCTCGGGCTCCGGCAAGACGACGCTGCTGAACCTGATCGGCGGCCTCGACTCGCCCACGGGCGGCAGCATCACGGTGGGCGGCCAGCGCATCGACAACCTCGGGGCGAGCGCGCTCGCCAAGTGGCGCGCGTCGCAGGTCGGCTTCGTGTTCCAGTTCTACAACCTGATGCCGATGCTGTCGGCCCAGCGCAATGTCGAGCTGCCGCTGCTGCTGACCAAGCTGTCCGGCGCGGAGCGCCGCAAGCGCGCGTCCATCGCGCTGGAACTGGTGGGACTGGCCGATCGCGCCAGCCACAAGCCGACCGAACTGTCGGGCGGCCAGCAGCAGCGCGTGTCGATCGCCCGCGCGATCGTCTCGGACCCGACGCTGCTGGTGTGCGACGAGCCCACCGGCGACCTCGACCGCCAGTCGGCCGAGGACGTGCTGGCGCTGCTGCGCGCGCTCAACCGCGACCACGGCAAGACCATCCTGATGGTCACCCACGACCCGAAGGCCGCCGACTACGCCAACCAGACGCTGCACCTGGACAAGGGAACGCTGGTCGAGCAGGTCGCGGCCTGACGCGGCGCGGGAGTCGCTCATGAAATACCTGCACCTGATCTGGGCCTCGCTGTTCCGCCGCAAGACGCGCACGATCCTCACGCTCGTGTCCATCGTCGCGGCGTTCCTGCTGTTCGGCCTGCTCGATGCCGTGCGCACCTCGTTCGCGGAAGCGGGCCAGAGCGCCAACGGCGCGCAGCGCCTGCAGACGGGCTCGCGCCTGTCGTTCATCCAGCTGCTGCCGCAGTCGCTGCAGGCCCGCATGGAGCAGGTGCCCGGCGTCAAGACGGTCACCTACGCCAACTGGTTCGGCGGTGCCTACCAGGATCCGCACAACCAGGTCTTCAGCTTCGCGGTCGCGCCGAACTACCTGGACGTGTACCCGGAGATGTCCGTCAGCGAGGCCGAGCGCAAGTCCTTCGCCGACACGCGCACCGGCGTGCTGATCGGCGAAGGGCTCGCGCAGCGGTACCACTGGAAGGTCGGCGACCGCATCCCGATGCAGTCGACGATCTTCCCGGACAAGTCCGGCAGCAAGAACTGGGTGTTCGACGTCGCCGGCATCATCCACGTCACGGACAAGAAGTCCGCCGGCTTCTTCGACCAGCTGATGCTGCTGCACTGGAACTACTTCGACGACACCACGCCCTACAACCGCGGCGGCGTCGGCTGGTACGTCACGAAGGTGGCCGACGTGAACCAGGCCGATCGCGTGGCCAAGGCGATCGACGCGCTGTCGGCGAACTCGGACCACGAGACGCGCACGCAGACCGAACAGGCCGCGACCGCCAGCTGGATGAAGCAGTTCGCCAACGTCGGCCTCATCGTCACGTCGGTCATGGGCGCCGTGTTCTTCACGCTGATGCTGCTGTCGGGCAACACGATGATGCAGGCCGTGCGCGAGCGCACGAACGAATTGGCGGTGCTCAAGACGATCGGCTTCTCGGGCACGAGCCTGATGGTGATGGTGCTCGCGGAATCGGTGTTGCTGCTGGTGCTGGGGGGCGTCGTCGGCATCCTGCTGGCCGAGCCGCTGATCCCCGTGATCAGCAAGGCCCTGCGCGGCATGATCGCGCCCTCGCCCGTGAGCCTGGCCAGCTGGGCGGAGGGCATCGTGCTGATGCTGGTCATCGCGGCGCTCGTCGGCGCGCTGCCGGCGTGGCGCGCCATGCGCCTGAACATCGTCGACGCGCTCGCGCGCCGCTGAAGGAATTGCCATGAAGGTTCGCACCGTCCTGTTGTTGCTGCTGCTCGTGGTCGTCCTGCTGGCGGCCTGGATCCTCCTTCCATGGTGGGGCGCGCTGATCCTCGCCGCGCTGCTGGCCGCCTGGATGGCCGCGACGCGCGCCGGACGCCGCGCCGCGTCCGTGGCCGCCGTGGGCATCAGCACCCTTGGCCAGCGCATCGGGTCGTCGGCGGTCGTCGTCGTGGGCATCGCCGGCGTCGTCGGCGTGCTGGTGGCGATGCTGGCGATGGCCGAGGGCTATGCCGAGATGCTGCGCAAGACCGGCAGCCTCGACACCGCGATCGTGCTGCGCGGCGCCTCGGCGGCTGAAGTGGCGTCCGGCCTGGATCGCGACAGCGTGCTGCAGATCGCGCAGACGCCCGGCATCGCGCGCGACGCCAAGGGCGAGCCGCTGGCCTCGCCGGAGCTGGTCGTCGCGGCCAACCTGCCGA
Source organism: Burkholderiaceae bacterium (assembly GCA_036569025.1). GTDB lineage: Bacteria > Pseudomonadota > Gammaproteobacteria > Burkholderiales > Burkholderiaceae_C > Scleromatobacter. Next base: position 2,134 of record DATCRO010000480.1, on the reverse strand, counting down.
TCAAGGACGCCACCGGCGACGAGGAAGGCAGCGTGCAGCTGCGCGGCGTGGGCGATGAAGCCTGGGCCGTGCGTCCGCAGGTGCATATCGTCGAGGGCCGCAAGTTCAGCCCGGGCCTGCGCGAGCTGATCGTCGGCCGCGGGGCGGCGCGCCAGTTCGCCGGTCTCGTCCCCGGCCACACGATCCGCCTGGGCAGCCAGACGTGGACCGTGGCCGGCGTGTTCGCCAGCGGGGACGCGCTCGAGTCCGAGATCTGGGCCGATGCCAACGTCGTGGCCGGCACCTACGAACGCGGCAGCAGCCGCAATTCGGTCACGGTGCGCCTGGCGGACGCCAAAAGCTTCGCGCCCTTCAAGGCCGCGCTCGAAGCCAACCCGCAGCTCAAGATCGACGCCAGCACCACGCTGGACTTCTTCGGCAAGCAGTCCGAGGGCATGTCGCAGTTCATCCGCATCATCGGCATCGTCATCGGCGGCATCATGGCCGTCGGCGCGATGTTCGGCGCGCTCAACACGATGTTCGCGGCGGTCGACGCGCGGGCGCGCGAGATCGCCACGCTGCGCGCGATCGGCTTTGCCGGGCTGCCCGTCGTGGTGGCGATCCTGCTCGAGACGATGCTGCTGGCGCTGGCCGGCGGCGTGCTCGGCGGGGCGCTGGCCTGGCTGCTGTTCAACGGCTACGCCGCCTCCACGATGGCCGCCGGCACGGTCGGCAAGCTCAGCTTCGAGCTGCACGTGACCGCGGGCGTGCTGTGGCAGGGCCTGAAGTGGGCCCTGGCCATCGGCTTCATCGGCGGCCTGTTCCCCGCGGTGCGCGCCGCGACGATGCCCGTCACGACCGCGCTGCGCGAACTCTGAGATCGGGGGCGCGTTCGTCGCGCCCCGGGTTCAGCCTCGCATCAGCGAGCCGATCAGCACCGCGCACACGGCCAGCAGCACGGCCATCCCCGGGATCACCAGCGGCAGCAGGTGGATCGGGCGCAGCCGCGCCCGCAGCGGGTTGTCGTTGAGCCGGTGCGACTCCGGGTCGAAGTGCGCGGGATGCGGCGCGAACACGTGCGCGACGCCGTCGCTCCAGTGATGCAGCTTGGCGGACAGGGAAGACATGCGAGCCTCCTGGGCGGTGCGGCACCGCGGTCGCGGGGCGCGCGGCCCCGCGCGCCGCCACCGTGCCCATGGCGGCGCACTCTCCTGGACAATGTGATCCCGCGCGCGGCCCGGCGCAAGGGCGGAATGCGAAAACATGCGACGGCGGCGCGGGTATCGCCGGACCTCCACCCGGGTGGGGCAGGCCCGGCGGACAGCGGCCGAGTGACAATCGGCCCGACTCAGGACACCCCATGACACGCCTTTCCCGGATCCAGGCCGCCATCGACATCGCCGTCGCGCATGGCATCCCGCGCGCCGACGCGGCGCCCCTGTTCCATCGCCTGATGTGGCGGCTGGGCTTCGGCATCCGGCCGCCGCACTTCGAGCAGTTCGGCCGCAACGCCGGGCTCATGGGCCTGGTCTGGGGCAGTTGCATGACGGTGTTCGCCGTCCTGTACGCCCTGCACCTGCATCCAGGAGGCGGCGTGGCCGTCATCGGCAAGGTCGTCGGCGTCGCCGTCGTCGCAGCCACCGTGTTCGGCCTGGCGATGGCGGCCATCGTGCGCGCCCGCGCGCGCAAGGCAAGGCTGCCGGCCTGGGACGACGTGGCGGCGCACAGCCGCTGAGGCGCCTGACGCGCGCCGGCGGGGCGGTGCGGATCAGCCCCGCCCGACGAACGGCATCTTCGTGGCCATGATCGTCATGAACTGCACGTTCGCCTCGAGCGGCAGGCCGGCCATGTGCACCACGGCGTCGGCCACGTGCTCGACGTCCAGCATCGCCTCCGCCGCGATGCGGCCGTCGGCCTGCTTCACGCCGGTGGCCATGCGGGCGGCCATGTCGGTGACGGCGTTGCCGATGTCGATCTGGCCGCAGGCGATGTCGTAGGCGCGGCCGTCCAGCGAGATCGACTTCGTCAGGCCCGTCACCGCGTGCTTGGTGGCGGTGTACGGCGCGGAATCGGGACGCGGCGCATGCGCGGAGATCGAGCCGTTGTTGATGATGCGGCCGCCCATCGGCTTCTGGTCCTTCATGATGCGGAAGGC
>DATCRO010000479.1:0-10207 GCA_036569025.1 Burkholderiaceae bacterium | reverse complement strand
ACCTTGATCGTCGTCGTGCCGCCCGCGCGCGTGCCCGGATCGACCTCGAAGGCCGCGAAGCCGTACGAGTGCGCCGCGTTGCGAACGGCCGACCAGGGTGCGTGTTCGGTGACGTAGACCGGGGGGCGCTTGCCCGTCGTCGGGTCGGGCGAACCGACCGCAGTGATCACGCGGCATTGCGGCGGATCGAAGAACAACTGGTTCGACGGCACCGACGTGCCGCCGCCGCCGATCACCATGTGCACGGTGCCGCGGCGCGTGTCGACGTGGTCGGTCGCGGTGGCCTGCGGCAACGGCGTCAGCGTGGGGTTGCCCTCGTGGCCGCGGATCGGGTGCGAGCGCTCGTAGTGGTGCTCGTGGCCGCACACGACCAGGTCGACGCCGTGGCGGTCGAACAGCGGCACCCATTCCTCACGGATGCCCAGGTCCGCGCCGTTGAACTTGTCGGCGGTGGAGATCGCCACCTGGTGCATGCACACCACCACCCAGTCGATGCCGGGCAGGCGGCGGGCGCCGGCGAGCTCGCGCTCGAGCCAGGCCTTCTGCGCGCCGCCCGAGTAGCCGCGCACGTAGCTGTTGCCGCCGTCCTGGTAGACGACGTCGTCGTTGGCGATGCTGACCACGCGCACCGAGCCCGCGCTGAACGCGTACCAGAGGCCACGCGTGACGTCGGTCTGGCCGTCGGCCTCGGGCACCGAGAAGTAGGTCTGGTAGGCCTGGTAGCCGATCGGTCCGTTGCCGAGTTCGTTCTCGTGGTTGCCGGGCGACGGCATCCACGGGCGATGGCGCGCGCTGCGCGTGTTGTTGTTCCAGAAGTCCCACCACGTGCGGACGCGGTCGTCCGCGAGGTTGGCGTAGCAGAGGTCGCCGTTGAACAGGTGGAACAGCGGGCGCAGGCGCTCGACGCCCAGGACGGTGTCGCCGGCGGCCGGCGAGCCGAGGTTGTCGTTGACGAACGGCGGGTTGGCCAGCGTGACGCCGGCCGGCGCCACGAAGCGCTTGCCCAGCGTGGGCGTGCCCTGGTCGCCGAAGCTGGTGAACGTGAAGCGGGCGCGGCCGCGCGGGGCGGTGCGGAACGTGCCGAAATCCGGCTCGGCACCGTCGTGCAGCGCGCCGTACAGGTACTGCGAGTCGGGCGCCAGGCGCTCGATGCGGGCGTGGTGCGCATGGACGACGAGCTTGGCCTTCGCGTCGGTGTAGCTGACCGTGCGCGCCGGCACCGTCTGCTCGAAATGGCCGTCCATGCGGCCGACGATGACGCGCGCGTCGCGCACCGGCTGCAGCGTGTGCCAGGACACGGTCACCTCGCTCGACGCGTCCGCGCCGAACTGGATGTGCAGGCCGGCGACGGGCGGCGTGTCGGCCGGGTCGCCCTCGGGGCGATGGGCGGGCGCGGCCTGCGTGGCGCTGGCGGCGCGCGCACCGGTGAACGGCACGAGGCCGAGGGCGCTGGCCACGCCCGCGGCGGCGAGCAGGCGGCGGCGGCTGACTTCGAGGTCGAAGTCGCGATCGTGATCGGGGAAGGTCATGGCGGCGGCGTTTCGAGTCCCTGGAGCGACCCATTGAACGCCGCCAACATGACAGGCGTGCATCGCGCGGATGACCGCCGCGCGACCGCGCCGGCGGCGTCAGCCGCGTTTCAGGATGCGCGCCGCTTCCAGTGCGAAGTACGTGAGCACGCCGTCCGCGCCGGCACGCCTGAACGCCAGCAGCGACTCCATCATGACGGCCTCGCCGTCGACCCAGCCGTTGAGCCCGGCGCCCTTGATCATGGCGTACTCGCCGCTGACCTGGTAGACGTAGGTCGGCATGCGGAACTCGTCCTTCACGCGGCGCACGATGTCCAGGTAAGGCATGCCCGGCTTGACCATGACCATGTCGGCGCCCTCGGCGATGTCGAGCGCGACCTCGCGCAGCGCCTCGTCGGAGTTGCCGGGGTCCATCTGGTAGACCTTCTTGTTGCTCTTGCCGAGGTTGGCGGCCGAACCCACGGCGTCGCGGAACGGGCCGTAGAAGGCGCTCGCGTACTTGGCGCTGTAGGCCATGATGCGCGTGTGCAGGTGGCCGTCCGATTCGAGCATCGTGCGGATCGCGCCGATGCGGCCGTCCATCATGTCGCTGGGGGCGACGATGTCGACGCCGGCCTCGGCCTGCACGCGCGCCTGGCGCGTCAGCAGCGCCACCGTCGGGTCGTTGACGATGTAGCCGGTCTCGTCCAGGAGGCCGTCCTGGCCGTGCGAGGTGTACGGATCGAGCGCGACGTCGGTCATCACGCCGAGCTCCGGATAGCGCTTCTTCAACTCGCGCACGGTGCGCGGCACCAGACCCTGCGGGTTCAGGGCCTCGGCGCCGTCGGGCGTCTTGAGCGACGGCTCGATGGCGGGAAACAGCGCCAGCGCCGGCACGCCCAATGACAGCGCTTCCCCTGCCACCGCCAGCAGGCGGTCGATCGTCATGCGCTGCACGCCGGGCATGCTGGGGATGTCCTGCACCTGGTTCTGGCCGTCGATGACGAACACCGGCAGGATGAAGTTGCCCGGGCTCAGCCGGTGCTCGCGCATCAGCTCGCGGCTGAAGGCGTCCCGCCGCATGCGGCGCGGCCGGCTGGCGGGAAAGGGAGGGAGGTGGGACAAGTCGGAGCTCTCTCGGTCAAAAAATGTGGGGTTAAGGCCCACAAAGCGGGCGAACCCTGTCGCGCAGCTCGGATGTTCTGCTACATTCCAATGCGGACGGTGTCCGTGAGGATATTGTCCCCTGCTTTTCCTCCCTGAGCAGGTGCCTTGCGTGATGACAGCGTCAAGGCTTTGCAGCCTCGGTCGTCCCTTGCGGATACCGGGGCTCTTTCTTTTCCGGGGGGCCACCGACGGCCCATTCCCCTGGCCGCGCCCGGGGGCGCCGGGATGGCCGCACATAATGCGGCGATGAGCCTCCTCTACCCCTGGGTCAAGGCCCTGCACCTCGTCTTCGTGGCCAGCTGGTTCGCCGGGCTGTTCTACCTCCCGCGCATCTTCGTGAACCTGGCGCAGGTGCCCTCCGACAGCCATGCCGAACGTGAGCGGCTGCTCCTGATGGCGCGCAAGCTCTACCGCTTCGCCAGCTTCCTGATGGTGGTGGCGATCCTGCTGGGCATGACGCTGGTCGCCATGGCACCGGCCTTGTTCCACACCGGCTTCTGGCTGCATGCCAAGCTGCTGCTGGTGGTCGTGGCGATCGGCTACCACCACATGTGCCGCAGCCTGCTGCGCTCCTTCGAGAAGCTGGAGAACCGCCGCCGCGAGCGCTGGTTCCGCGTGTTCAACGAGATGTCGGTGCTGCTGTTCGCGGCCATCGTCATCCTGGTCGTCGTCAAGCCGTTCTGAGCGGCGGCACGGCGCGGGCGTCACTGGCGATGGACAAGGCCACCCGCGCGCCCGCGCGCATCCCGCGCCTGCCCGCGAGCGCGTCCGCCCCTCCGCGCGAGAGCTCGGCGCTGCTGCTCGCGGTGGTGTTCACCGGCCTGGTGATCTACGCGAGCCTGTATCCGTTCACCGGCTGGACCTGGCCGGCGGGCCAGCCGCTGTCGGCCCTGCTCGTGCTGCGCTGGCCGCGCTACCACCTGGGCTTCGACGACTGGTCGAACTTCGTCGGCTACATGCCGCTCGGGGCGCTGCTGTACGCCAGCGCGCTGCGGCTGGGCCGGCGGCCGCTGGCGGCCGGGGCCCTGGCAGTCGTGCTGTCGTCGACGCTGTCGTGGTCCATGGAGTTCACCCAGCACTTCCTGCCGGGACGCTATTCCTCGCTGATGGACTGGGCGCTGAATTCGCTCGGCGCGGCCGCGGGGCTCAGCCTGGCCGTCGCGGTGCAGTCGGCGGGGGCCGGCGTGCGCTGGTCGACCGTGCGCGAGAACTGGTTCGTGCCGCACAGCGGGTCGACGATGGCGCTGCTGCTGCTCTGGCCGGTCGGCTTCCTGTATCCGCGCAACGTGCCGTTCTGCCAGGGCATCACCTGGGAGCGGCTGCAGGAGGCCGCGTACGACCTGCTCAGCGACCACCCGCTGGCGCCGTGGTTCGAATGGCTGTGGGCCAGCCTGGGCGAGAACACGGGCACGATGTCCAAGGCCGCGGAGGCGTTCGCCGTCGCGCTCGGGCTGCTCGGGCCGTGCCTGCTCGCGTTCGCCATCTCGCGCGCCGGCTGGCGCCGCGCGGCGCTGGTGGCCGCGGCGGTGGCCGTCGGCCTGGCCGCCAACACGCTGTCGGCCGCGCTGAACTTCGGGCCGGTGCATGCGCTGGGCTGGGTCACGTCGACCGTGCCGGCCGGGCTGACGCTGGGCGCCGTGCTGGCACTGGCCTGCGTCTTCATCGGCCAGCGGCCGGCGGCGGCGCTGGGCCTGGTAGCGCTCTCCATCAACGTCGCGCTCGTGGCCCAGGCACCGTCCGACCCGTACTACGCCGAGAGCCTGCAGCAGTGGGAGCAGGGCCGCTTCATCCATTTCCACGGGCTGGCGCAGTGGGTGGGCTGGCTGTGGCCGTTCGCGGCGCTGGCCGGGCTGTTCCGGCGCGTGGTGCGCAACGACGCGCCCGCGCCGGCCTGACCCTGGGCCGCAACGCGGCCGTCGCGCCTTCCTACAATGGGCGCATGTACTACAAGCACCACATCTTCTTTTGCCTCAACGAGCGCAAGCCCGGCGAGGACAGCTGCGCGCACGTCGGTGCTCAGGCCGGCTTCGACCACTGCAAGTCGCGCATCAAGTCCGCCGGCCTGTCCGGCCCGGGCGGCATCCGCGTGAACAAGGCGGGCTGCCTGGACCGCTGCGCCGGCGGACCGGTGGCCGTCGTCTACCCCGACGAGACCTGGTACACCTACGTCGACCAGGCCGACATCGACGAGATCGTCGACTCGCACCTGGTCCACGGCAAGCCGGTCGAACGGCTGCTGCTGGCGCCGAACGTCGGCCGCTAAGGCGGGCACGCACATGAACACCTTCACCAAGCGCGGCGAGATCGCCGGGCCGGCGGGCGCATTGAGCGTCGCGGTCGACACCACCACCGACCTGCCCTCGCGCGGCCTGGCCGTCATCTGCCATCCGCACCCGCTGCAGGGCGGCACGATGGACAACAAGGTGGTCACCACGCTCGCCCGCGCGCTGGTGCAGCGCGGCTGGCGCGTGGTGCGCTTCGACTACCGCGGCGTGCGCCAGTCGGCCGGCAGTTGGGACGAAGGCCGCGGCGAGGTCGACGACGCACTGGCCGTCGTCGCGGCGCACCGCGTGGCGGGCGAGCCGCTGGTGCTCGGGGGCTTCTCGTTCGGCGGCTACGTCGCCGCGGCGGCGGCCGCGAAACTTCCGGAGTCCGACAAGGCTCAGAGGATGGTGCTCGTCGCCCCGTCCACCATCAAGCACGACGCGCCGCCGGTGGCGGTCGAGACGCTGCTCGTGCACGGCGAGGCCGACGACGTCGTGCCGCTGTCGGCGTCGATGGACTGGGCGCGCCCGCAGGGGCTGCCGGTGGTCGTCGTGCCGGGGGCGGGTCATTTCTTCCACGGCCAGCTGATGATCCTGAAGGCGCTCGTGCTGCGCCACTTTGCCGAGTGACATCGGCGTCTCCATGAAAAGACTGCTTTCCTTCCTCGCGCTGGCCGCCGCCTGCTGCGCCGCCTTGGGCGAGGCGCTGCCCGCCCCCGAGATCGCGGCGCGCCAGTACCTCGTCGTCGACATGAACGCGAGCCAGGTGCTGGCCGAACGCGGCGCCGACACCTCGGTCGACCCCGCCTCGCTCACCAAGCTGATGACGGCCTATCCGGTGTTCGTCGCCTTGCGCGAACACAAGCTCGCGCTGGACCAGAAGCTGCCGGTGTCGCCGCGCGCGCTGGCCGAGCGCAGGGGCGGCGCCCCGCTGATGTTCGTCGACCCCACGATGACGCCGACGGTGGACGAACTGCTGCAGGGCCTGGTCGTCGACTCGGGCAACGACGCCGCCGTGGCGCTCGCCGAGGCCGTGGGCGGCAATGTCGACGCCTACGTGGCCATGATGAACCGCCAGGCGCAGGCCTGGGGCCTGAAGAACAGCACGTTCAGGAACGTGACCGGGTCGACCGAGACGGGCCACCGCAGCACGCCGCGCGACCTGGCGGCGATCGCGCAGCACATCCTGCGCGATTTCCCCGAGTACGCCCACTACTACGCGCAGCGCGACTTCAAGTTCAACAACATCCGCCAGGAGAACCACAACCTGCTGCTGCAGCGCGACCCGAGCGTCGATGGCATGAAGACCGGCTACACCGAGGCCGCCGGGTACTGCCTGCTCGCGACCGCGCAGCGCGAGTTCCCCAACGGCAAGCGGCGGCTGCTGGCGCTGGTCATGGGCGCCGACTCCGTCCAGGGCCGCGCCAACGAGACGCAGAAGCTGCTCAACTGGGGCTTCACCGCGTTCGACGACGTGCGCCTCGTGGAGGCGGGCAAGCCCGTGGGCGCACCGGTGCCGGTGTGGAAGGGCAGCCAGGCGCAGGTCGGCCTGGGCAGCCTGGAGGCCGTCTACGTCGCCGTGCCCAAGGGCGAGGGCGACCGGCTCAAGACGCTGGTCGAGCGCACCGATCCGCTGGTGGCGCCGCTCGCCAAGGGCCAGCGCGTCGGCTCGCTCAAGATCAGTACCGCCTCCGGTACCGCGATTGCCACGATCCCGCTCACGGTCCTGGAGGACGTGCCGCAGGCGGGCCTGTTCGGCCGCGCCTGGGATGCCATCCGCCTCTGGATCAAGTAGGCTAGTGACCTGCGCACCGGTCGCCGTCCCCACGGCACCGGTGCTTGGGTTTCCAGTGTCCGGCGCCACCCGCGTCCGGCTCGCCCAGGAGCAACGACCATGACCGCCCTGCCCGATTCGCTGTGCTATCTCAACGGGGAATTCCTGCCGTTGAACCAGGCCAAGGTCTCGGTGATGGACCGCGGGTTCCTGTTCGGCGACGGTGCCTACGAGTCGATCCCCGTCTACCAGCGGCGGCTGTTCCGCTTCGACGACCATCTGGCCCGCCTGGAGCGCAGCCTGGGCAAGCTCGAGATCGAGGCCGACCTCGATCCGGAGACCTGGCTCGAGCGCATCCGCAAGGTGGTCGGGGCGCATCCGTCGGCCGACCAGCTGGTCTACCTGCAGGTCACGCGCGGCGTCGCGCCGCGCTCGCACCTGATGCCCGCGGGCCTGGAGCCCACGGTGTTCGTCACCACCAGCGAACGATCGCACCCGACGCCGGCGCAGCGCGTGCAGGGCCTCGCGTGCGTGACCGCGCGCGACTTCCGCTGGGAACGCGGCGACATCAAGAGCATCTCGCTGCTCGGCAACGTGCTCGCCCGCAAGATCTCCGCCGACCAGGCGGCCGACGAGACGATCCTGCTGCGCGACGACGGCTCCGGCGGGCCGTGGCTGACCGAGGGCGCGTCCAGCAACGTCTGGATCGTCCACGAGGGCGCGCTGCTGGGGCCGGCGCCCGACGAACATGTCCTGGCCGGCGTGCGCATCGAGCTGTTGCGCGAGCTGTGCGAGGAGACCGGGATCGCGTTCAACCTGCGCCCGGTCAGCGAGGCCGACGTGCGCGCGGCCGACGAGGTTCTCCTGAGTTCCGCCTCCAAGGAAGTCATCGCCGTCACGCGTCTGGACGGCGAGCAGGTCGGCCACGGCGCGTTGCGCGGTCGGCCGGGTCCGGTTTATGCCCGTCTCCACGAGGCTTACCAACGTGCGATTCAGTCGCAGTCCATTTGAACGGTAATGGCCGCCATGCAAGAAATTCCTCCCGAACAGTCGCTGATCACGTACCCCAGCGCATTCCCCATCAAGGTGATGGGCCCGCATGCCGAAGGTTTCGTCGAGGCGATCGTTGCAGTGGCCAGGCAGTTCGATCCGGAGTTCGACCACACGAAGGTGGAGACCAGACCCAGCAAGGGGGGTAATTACCTGGGCATCACGATCACGGTCACAGCCACCAGCCGTCCGCAGCTGGATGAGCTGTACCGGACATTGACTGCGCATCCGATGGTCAAGATCGTTCTGTGATGCACGGGTGAGGGAAGTACTCGCAGAGGCTTCATGCATCTCACCAGGAACGAGACCGAGAAGTGCGTGATGGCACGCATCGTCCGGCAAAAGAAACTCCATCAGAAGAACTTCACGCTGAAGCAGTACGGCACCTGGACCAAGGCCGAGGCCGCAGCCAGGAAGTGGGTCAAGGCGACCCTGGCCGTCCTGCCGCCACCGATCGGCATGAAGAACCGGATGACCAGCCGCAACACGTCCGGCGTGGTGGGCGTGCGCCTGGTCCACGCCGTGCGACGCCGCGAGGACAAGGAATATCCGGACTGGCGCTGGATCGCCTTCTGGCCCGGCTGCCCCAACTCGGGCGGCATCGGCTGGTCGGTGAACAAGTACGGCGACGAACACGCGTTCGTGCTGGCCTGCCTCGCGCGCAAGCTCGAGACGGTCGACCGCGCCTCGATCGACACCGAGTTCGAGACCTTCCGCGGCTCGCGCGACTACAAGCGCCTGCTCAAGCTCAAGCAGATCACCCCGGCCTGAGCGTCGGGCCGATGGCTGCCCTAAAATCGAGCATCCGCCGAGCTTGTCATCCTGCGCGCAGTCGCAGGATCCACGCGCATGAACAAGCACCTTTGCAGGGGTGGATTCCGCGACTGCGCGCGGAATGACCAGCCAGAAAAGGCCCCACCTCGATGATTTCCCCGGCGGTCGACGCCCCGATCCATTCTCCCGAGCTGCGTTCGTTGGGCCGCGTGCCGTACGAACCGACCGTGGACGCCATGAAGGCCTTCACGGCCGCGCGCGCCCCCGACACGCCCGACGAGATCTGGGTCGTCGAGCACGAGCCCGTGTTCACCCAAGGCTTGGCCGGCAAGGCCGAGCACGTGCTCGACGCCGGCGACATTCCCATCGTGCAGACCAACCGCGGCGGCCAGGTGACCTTCCACGGGCCTGGGCAGGTGGTCGCCTACCCGCTGGTCGACCTGCGCCGGCTGGGCATCTATGTCAAGGAATACGTGTACCGGCTCGAGGAGGCCGTGCTGCGCACGCTGGCCGACCTCGACGTGACGGGCCACCGCGTCCCCGGGGCGCCGGGCATCTACGTGCGGCTGGACGATCCGTTCGGCCATGCGGCGCTGGTGCACGACCGGCCCGTCTCCGACCCGTTCCGGGGCCTGGGCAAGATCGCGGCGCTGGGCGTCAAAGTGAGCAATCACTGCACGTATCACGGTGTTGCCCTGAACGTCTCGATGGATTTGCAACCCTTTGGTCGAATCAACCCGTGCGGTTATGCCGGGCTGAAAACCGTCGATCTCGCTACACTGGGCGTCGTTGCCGACCGGGCAACGGTGGCCGACGTGCTGGGCCGCAGGCTTCGCGCGCAGTTCACGCGTTGAGCCGTCCACGACGCTGGAAAGGCGCCGCCGCAGCCCCAACTCGGGTGTCGAGCCCTCCGCTTGCCGCTCCAACGCGACGTCCCGCCGGGTCGCCGCCGCACTGCAATGTCCTCCGAAGCCAACACCCCCGACCTCGCGACGCCCGCCTACGATCCCAGCGCCAAGCAGAAGGCCCAGGCCAAGACCTCGCGCATCCCGATCAAGATCGTGCCGGCCGAGCAGCTGAAGAAGCCGGACTGGATCCGCGTCCGCGCCGCCACCCCCAGCAGCCGCTTCTACGAGATCAAGCAGATCCTGCGCGAGCACAAGCTGCACACGGTGTGCGAGGAGGCGTCCTGCCCCAACATCGGCGAGTGCTTCGGCAAGGGCACGGCCACGTTCATGATCATGGGCGACAAGTGCACGCGGCGCTGCCCGTTCTGCGACGTCGGCCACGGCCGCCCCGATCCGCTCGATCCTGACGAACCGGTCAACCTGGCCAAGACGATCGGCGCGCTGCGCCTGAAGTACGTGGTGATCACCAGCGTCGACCGCGACGACCTGCGCGACGGCGGCGCCGGCCACTTCGTCGAGTGCATCCGCCGGATCCGCGAACTGTCGCCCGAGACGCGCATCGAGGTGCTGGTGCCCGACTTCCGCGGCCGCGACGACCGCGCGCTGGAGATCCTCAAGGCCGCGCCGCCCGACGTGATGAACCACAACCTCGAGACCGCGCCGCGCCTGTACAAGCAGGCCCGCCCCGGCAGCGACTACCAGTTCAGCCTGAACCTGCTCAAGAAATTCAAGGCGATGCATCCCGACGTGCCGACCAAGAGC
>DATCRO010000478.1:0-7175 GCA_036569025.1 Burkholderiaceae bacterium | reverse complement strand
GGCGTAGCCGCCGAGGAGGTGCGAGTAGCCGTAGACGCCGCTCGGCGAGTATCCCCAGACCTTCTCCGCCATCCAGGCGTTCGGGTTGGAGTTCTCGCACAGCGAGTAGAGCTCGCGCGTGCAGAAGAAGCAGTTGCCGCAGGCGATGGGAAAGGGCACCACCACGCGATCGCCCGGGCTTAGCGTGCGGATGGCAGAACCGACTTCGACCACCTCGCCCATGAACTCGTGGCCGAGGATGTCGCCCTTCATCATCCCCGGGACGAAACCGCCGTAGAGATGCAGGTCGGAGCCGCAGATGGCGGTGGCGGTCACGCGCAGCAGGATGTCGTCGGGTTCGACGAGCCGCGGGTCCGGAACCGTCTCGATGCGGACATCCTTGGCACCGTGGTAGGTGAGGGCTTTCATGGAGTCTCCGTCGTGGGGAAGGCGTGGCGCATTGCGCCTGGACCGGAAGTTCGGCAATGGCCGTTCCCCGTCCATGACTTGCGCCCTCGCGCCGGCACAGCGGTTGCTCGGCCACGCGACCGATCGATCGCGCCCGCACCATGCCCATCTCCCCATCGCCGCGTCCGCGCCCGCAGCGCGCGGGCCTGACCGAGCACGACCGCACGAGCGACACCGCGCTCGTGATCCTGGACATGATCAGCTGCTGGTCCTTCCCCGACGCGGACGCGCTGGTGCGCGCCGCGCTCGACGTGGCCCCGGCCATCGCGCGGCTCAAGCGGCGCTGCATCGCCGCGGGCGTGCCGGTCATCTACGCCAACGACAACAGCGGCCAGTGGCGCTCGGACTTCAAGTTCCTCGTGCGCTCGTCGCTGGAATCGGGCGGCCCGGGCGCCGACGTCACGCGCCAGCTGGAGCCGGGGCCCGAGGACTTCTTCGTCCTCAAGCCCAAGCATTCCGCATTCTTTGCGACGCCGCTGGAGATCCTGCTCGACCACCTGCGGACCAGGCGCCTGGTGATCACGGGCGTCGCGGCCGACCAGTGCGTCCTCAACACGGCGGCCGACGCGCGCATGCGCGACTTCGAGGTGATCGTCCCTGCCGACTGCATCGCGTCGATGAGCCCCGCGCGCAGCCGCCGCGCCGTCGACCAGCTGCGCGACGCGCTCCAGATCAAGGTGCCGCGCGCGAGCGCGCTGCGCCTCGCGCGGGCGCCACGTCCGCGCGCGTGACGCGCTCACGTGCGCGCCGCGCGCCGGCCGGCTTCCACCAGCCTGCGCACGGCCGCCTTCCCGGCGCGCCCGATCGGCTCGAACCGCACGCCCTTCTGGTCGTTGTAGAAGACGAAGAAGCGCTCGATCTCGGCGAGCATGCCGTCGCCCAGGTCGGCGAGCGCGCGCGCGTCGGCGTGGCGATGCGACCGGTCGGCCACGGCGACGAGGCGGTCGTTGCGCGTGGCCTTCGCGCGGCGATCGTCCTTGGGCCGCTGCCTCGCCTCGATCACGCCGACCAGGCGGCAGGGCACGACGACGCCCGGGAGCGTGGCCTCGTCCATCAGCACGAGCACGTCCAGCGGGTCGCCATCCTCGCCCAGGGTGCCGGGCACGAAGCCGAAGTCGAAAGGGAACGCGACGCCCAGCGGCAGCACGTTGTGCAGCGTGAAGACGCCGCGGCGCGGATCGAACTTGAGCTTGTTCGCGCTGCCGCGCGGCGCCTCGATGACGGCCTGCAGCCGGCCCTGCTCGTCCCAGGTGTCGAGCGCGGCGATGCCCATGGGAGCGGAGGCGGGCACGGCGCGGCGGTCAGCGGCTCTTGAGGTGCTCGCGCACGCGGTCGGCGCTGCTGCCGACGGCCTTGACGGCCGCGGCGAGGCGCTCCTTGTCGACGCCGAGCGCCTGCGTCCAGTAGCGCACCTCGTGCTCTTCCGAAAGATTGATGCGGGCCCGGTCCTGCGGGCCGCGGTTCTTCATGTCGTCGGACATGTCGTCTCCAGGGGATTTTCGATGTCCCCGTCCAGCAAACGCGATGCCGGCAGGCGGCCGGCTTCGACGACCTGCACGTCCCGCCCCGCGTGGATCAGCGGTCGCGCGACGACAGGAGGCTGTGCAGCGCCAGGCCGACGAGCACGGCGCCGCCGAGCGCGGCCAGCGGGTGCTGGCGCACGGCCTCGCGTGCCGACTCCATCCACTCGTCGCGCGTGTCGCCCGCGCTGGAGACGCCGCCCTGCAGGCCATCGAGCGTGGACGAGATGCGGTTGGACACGCCGTCGACCGCCTCGTGGGCGCGCTGCGTCACTCGGTCGAGCAGGCTGTGCGCGGCCGGCGCCGCGGCCGCGCCTGCGCTCGGATCGTGGCGCCGCGCCTCGTCGGCGGCGCCGCTGGCCGTGGCGCTGGCGGCCTGGCCGCTGACGGGGAAGGGCGTGGCTTCGCCGGAGGCGGCCTCGTTGGTGGTGTACGAAGGGTTGGAGGTGGTCTGTTCCATGGTCGTTCGCAGGTTCGTGGAAGGGAGGGGCGTGGCGGCCGCGTCATCGCGGCCGGCCCGATGTCGTCCTCGGCAAGGTGCGGGCCCGATCGGTCATCGTCGCCTCGGTCGCGCAGCATGCGATCACGCAGGGGCGGACGTGATCAGCCCTGCCGTTGCGCGTCGTCCTTCGCGCGGCTCGCCTTGACGAAGCCGCGGATGTTCATCGCGGCCAGGCAGGCCTGCAGCACGACCAGCGCGGTCGCCGACGTGTGCCAGCCCCAGGCCGACCACAGCGCGTTGCTCAGCAGGTAGGCCCAGAAGCCCCAGGCGCGCTTGCGCCGCTGCGTGGAGGCGACCCACCAGGAGGCGAGCACGGTCACGACCATCGCGGGCCATTGCAGCAGGTCGAGGAGATCGTCCATCGCCCCGGCAGGCAAACATCCGACCCGGGCGCCGCCCTCGAACGTTCGACCAGCGGCCGCTGGCGCGGCTGGGGCATCGCCCTTGCCAAGGGCCGATGACCACTGATTGGAATGGAGGTCGATCATGTTGATGAGAGGGGCCATGCTGTGCCTGGCCTTGGCCGTGGTCATCGCCGTCTTCGGGCTGCTGGACCTGTCGGCCGGCGTCGGGACGGCGATGCGGGTGCTGGTGCTGTCGCTGCTGGGCCTGGGGCTGGCCCTGCTGGGCCTGGCCGGCGCGCGGCGTCGCGGCTAGGCGCCATGAAGATCGCCACGTTCAATGTCAACGGCGTCAAGGGTCGCATGCCGCGCCTGCTCGAATGGCTCGAGGAGGAGCGGCCGGACATCGCCTGCCTGCAGGAGATCAGGACCGGCGATGCCACGTTCCCCGCCCAGCCCTTGCGCGCCGCCGGCTACGAGCTCGCCTGGCACGGCCAGCCGCGCCACCACGGCGTGGCGATCCTGGCGCGCGGCCACGCGCCGCACGAGCGGCGCCGCGGCCTGCCCGGCGACGGCGCGGACGGCCAGGCGCGCTACCTGGAAGCGGATGTGGGCGACCTGCTCGTCGCGTCCGTCTACCTGCCCAACGGCAACCCCGTGCCGAGCCCGAACTTCGACTACAAGCTCGCGTGGATGGCGCGCCTGGACGCCTATGCACGATCGCTTCTCGCGCAAGGCAGGGACACCGTGCTGGCGGGCGACTTCAACGTCGTTCCCACCAACGCGGACATCTACAACGCGGGCTCGTGGCGCTTCGACGCCGTGCTGCAACCCGAGACACGCGCGCTGTGGGAGCGGCTGATGTCCCAGGGCTGGATCGATGCGGCGCGCCACCTGCACCCCGGGCAGCGCGACCTGTACACCTTCTGGGTCGACGAGGAGGCGTACCGCCGGAACGCCGGTTTCCGCATGGACTTCCTGCTGCTCAGCCCCGGCCTGCTGCCGCGCCTGCGCCGCGCCGGCGTCGATACGGCGCACCGTATACGCGAGAAGCCGAGCGACCACGCGCCGGCATGGATCGAGCTCGACGACGGAGCCGGGCGATGAACGACGACGCCGTGACGCTGGAGGTCGGCGGCCGCGAGGTCGTCGTCACGCACCCGGGCAAGCTGCTCATCCCGACGGCGCGCGTGAGAAAGATCGACCTCGTGCAGTACTACGTCGCGCTGGCCGACGGGGCGTTGCGCGGCGCCGGCGGCCGGCCCTGCGTGCTCGTGCGCCACCCCAACGGCCTCGGGGCGCCGTACTTCTTCCAGAAGCGCGCGCCCGAGCCGCGGCCCGGCTGGGTCGAGGTGGCGCAGCTGCACTACCCGTCGGGCCGCACGGCGCAGGAGGTGGTTCCGCGACACGCGTCCGACCTGGCATGGATGGCCAACCTCGCATGCCTGGAACTGCACCCGCATTCGGTGCGCCCGGACGACCTGGAGCATCCCGACGAGCTGCGCATCGACCTCGACCCCGTCCCCGGCGTCGAGTGGCCGCAGATCGTGCACGTGGCCGGCGTCGCGCGCGCGGTGCTCGGGGACGCCGGCCTCGTCGGCTGGCCCAAGACCTCGGGCTCGCGCGGCATCCACGTTCTGGTGCGCATCGAGCGGCGCTGGAACCATGACGCGGTGCGCCGCGCCGCGCTGGCGTTCGCCCGCGAGGTGGAGCGCCGTGCCCCGGGCCTGGCCACGAGCGCCTGGCACAAGGAACAGCGCGAGGGCGTGTTCGTGGACTACAACCAGAACGCGCGCGACCGCACCGTCTGCTCGGCGTGGTCGGTGCGGGCACGTCCGGACGCGCGGGTGTCGACGCCGGTCGACTGGCGGGAGCTCGAGCGCTGCGATCCGGCAGCCTTCACCCTGTGGACGATTCCCGCGCGCTGGCGCAAGCGCGGCGATCCGCATGCGGCGATGGACGAGCATGCGGGCGTCCTCGACACGCTGCTCGAATGGTCGGCCCGCGACGAGGGGGCCGGTGATGGAGATGCACCGACGAGGTTCCGGTCGCGGCCGGCGCAAGGGCCGCTGATCGAGGCCGCGCGCGTCGCCGAGGAAGCCGCGGTGCAGCCCGCGATCGACGCCTGGAAGAAGGCACATCCCGAAGCGGCGGCCCGGCTCGCGCCGCGCGACGTGCTGGTCGACCGGATGCGCGGCCGCTCGTCGCTGTCGTACCGCGTGCGCATCAACCTCGCGCGCGTGCCCGAGCGCCTGCGCCCTGCGCCGGCGCCCGCGCGCAAGGCTCATGCGCCGAAGACGCGCGCGAGCTCGTAGGGCGTGGTGACCTCCAGCTGGTCATAGCGGCAGTCGGCCGGCGGCTTGTCGGGACGCCAGCGCAGGAAGGTCGTCGCATGGCGGAAGCGCGCGCCCTGCAGGTGGTCGTAGCGCACCTCGCAGACGCGTTCGGGGCGCAGCGGCTCCCAGGACAGATCCTTGTCGCGGCTCCAGCGGCTCTGCGCGCCCGGCCCCTGGCCGTCGGCCTCCAGCGACGCCCGCCACGGATGCGATGCCGCGGCATCCTGGCGCAGCGGCGCCAGCTCCTGCAGCAGCGCCTGTCGCGTCGCCATCGTGAAGGACGAGGTCACGCCGACGTGGCGCAGCGTCCTCGCGTCGTCGTACAGGCCCAGCAGCAGCGAGCCGATGGCGTCGGTGCGATCCTTGTACCAACGGAAGCCCGCGACGACGCAGTCGGCGCTCCGCGCATGCTTGATCTTGAGCATGGCCCGCTTGCCCGGCTCGTAGGCGGCCGACTCCAGCTTGGCCACGACGCCGTCCAGCCCCGCGCCCTCGAACTGCGCGAGCCAGCGGACGGCCTCGGCGCGGTCGTGCGTCACCGGCGTGAGGTGCAGCGGTGGCGTGGCGTCGACCAGCAGGCCCTCCAGCAGCACGCGTCGCTCGGCCTGCGTGAGCGCCATCGCGTCGTGGCCGTCGACGGCCAGCAGGTCGAAGGCGACGAAGCTGGCCGGCGTCTCGCGCGACAGGCGCTGCACGCGCGTGGCCGCGGGATGCAGGCGCTGTTGCAGCGCATCGAAGTCCAGGCCGCGCGGTGTCGCGATCACGATCTCGCCGTCCAGGACGCAGCCGGGCGGCAGCTGCGCCCGCAACGCCTGCGCCAGCTCCGGGAAGTAGCGGTCGAGCGGCTTGAGGTCGCGGCTCTGCAGCACCAGCCCGTCCGCGTCGCGGAAGACCAGCGCGCGGAAGCCGTCCCACTTGGGCTCGAACTGGAAGCCGGCCTCGTCGGGCAGGGCGTCGGCGATCTTGGCGAGCATCGGCTCGATCGGTGGCTTGGGCAGCGCGGCGGACGTCATGGCCAGCACCGCGGCAGGAAGCGTGCGCGCCGCGGCCGCGAGGGAATCTCGCTTGCCGCAGCGCCGCGACCATCCTCGCCAAGGAGCGCCCATGCCCGACACCGACCCCACAGCGCCCGTCGTCGTCCTGACCGGCGCCTCCAGCGGCATCGGCCGCGCGACCGCACAGCGCCTGGCCGAGCGCGGTGCCGACATCGTCCTGGCCGCACGCAACGTGCACACGCTGCGGCCCGTGGCCGACGAATGCCAGGCGCGTGGGGCGCGCGTGCTGGCGGTGCCCACCGACGTGTCGGATCCGGACGCCGTGGCTGCGCTGGCTCGCCTGGCCATCGAGCGCTTCGGCCGCATCGACGTCTGGATCAACAACGTCGGCGTCGGCGCGGTGGGCCTGTTCGACGAGGTGCCGCTGGCGCTGCACCGCCGCGTGATCGAGTCGAACCTCATCGGCCACATGAACGGCGCGCATGCGGCACTGGTGCATTTCCGCGAGCGGCGGCGCGGCACGCTGATCAACATGATTTCGCTCGGCGGCTGGGTCCCCTCGCCCTATGCCGCGGCGTACTCGGCCAGCAAGTTCGGCCTGCGCGGCTTCACCGAAAGCATTCGCGCGGAGATGTCCGCGCTGCCCGACGTGCACGTCTGCGCCGTCTGCCCGACCTTCGTCGACACGCCCGGCGTGGGCCACGGCGCGAACCGCGTCGGCCGCCACCTGAGCCCGCCGTCGCCGATGCTCGACCCGCGCGAGGTGGCCGAGGCCGTCGTCCGGCTGATCGATTCGCCGCGGCCGACGGTGATGCTGGGTGCCGTCGCCACACCGGCCCGCGTCGCGCACGCGATCGCCCCCGGGCTGACAGGCCGCATCGGACGCCGCGCGATGGAGAAGGCGCTCGAGCGCGCCGGGCCGGCCGACGTGGGCATGGGCAACCTGTTCGAGCCCTCGGGCGACACCGCCATCGACGGCGGCTATCGAAGGCCGAAGAGGCTGCCCGTCGGCACGCTGGCCGTCGGTGCGGCGG
>DATCRO010000477.1:0-9350 GCA_036569025.1 Burkholderiaceae bacterium | reverse complement strand
GGTGGCGCCCCCGCCGATGATGACGATGTCGAGCGCGGCGGACGGGTCGTGGGTCTTGCGCACGTCCACCAGGGACAGCAGCTGCAGCATGCGCAGCCGGAAGCGCTCCGCGTCGTGCGGGCCGTCCAGCGAGAACGCATGCTCGGAGACGCCGGGCACGCCGAAGTCGTTGGAGACGCTGCCGATCGCCAGCACCAGCGACTCGTAGCCGATGCGGCGTTCGGGCAGCACCTCCTCGGTGCCGTCGACCACCGCGCCCACCACCAGCGTTCGCGTGGCCGTGTCCAGCCCCGTCATGGGCCCGTAGTGGAACGAGAAGCCGTTGTCGTGCGCCAGCATCTGGTACGACAGGCCTTCCTGGTGGATGTCGAGCGTGCCGGCCGCCACCTCGTGCAGCGAGGGCTTCCAGATGTGGAACAGGTTGGCGTCGACGAGCGCGACGCGGTCGGGGCCCCATTTGCGGCCCAGCTTGCAAGCCAGTTCGAGCCCGCCGGCGCCACCGCCGACGACGAGTACCTTGAAGGGTTGGTCAGTCATTCGCGTGCTGGGTCATTGTGTGCATCTAGGTGTTTACCATCGGATGCCGGTCCAGATTGGGGAAGCCCCTCGACTCGGGCCCGGTTGCGTCAATTGCGCGACACGCTGCCGGCGGCCGATGGCGGATCGTGCCGTCGGGGCGATGAGGGCAGGATCGCGGATGCACACGCTTCGGACCGGTGCGCGTGCTGTTGCGCGAATTGCTGAAATTCGCGCCGTGCTCGGCAGCTTGCGGCGACCGGCGGCTGTGTCTTCCTCCAGCCCGCGGCGCGACAGGAGCCGCCGCTTCACTCCTCGTCGACGATGGAGTACAGCCGGCGCAGGTCCTCGCGGGCGACGGCGACGCATTCGAGGCAGCCGTCGAAATCGCCGGTGCCGTTGACGATGTCGACGCCCCAGTTGGCGCCGCTGCTGTCGCGGCGATGCCAGTACACGCTGCCGAAGTAGACGTCCGCGCAGGCGGCGCAGGGCAGGGCGATGGCGCTGACCATGCGGCGGATGTAGTCGCGCGTCATCACGAGGCGGCCGGTCGCGTCGCGCTCGGCGTCGGCGTGCACGGCGACGTCGGCGGCGGCCTCGAACTGGGTCTTGAACGAGAGCATCGACGGCGCGCCCAGCTCGGTGGCGAGCACGTGCGCGGCTTCGGGCGTGCGGGCGTGCCAGCGCCAGCGTCCGTCGGGCTGGCGCATGAATTCGACCGACTCGTCCGTGATGATCTCGCTGCGATCCACGTGGGTCTCCGCTGGCAGGTTCCCGTTGCGATCGTAGGCGCTTTTGGCTCGGCGGTGGCGCTCGAATTCGGGGGATGCCCGTGGCACATCCTGTCACGCCACGGCCGGGCTCACTGTTTGCCGAAGAGGGGCGATCCCCACAGGAGGTGAGCCATGATTTCCGCCGTCGCGAGTCCCGACAAGCTGCCGTCCTCGCATCCCGCGCCGTTCGACAAGGGCTGGGTCCCGCAGGGCTACATCGGCCCCGTGGCGCTGCCCGGCACCGGGCGCATGGTGTTCTGGACGGGCCGCATCGCCATCGGCCTGCGCTACGCGCCGCCGGAGCGCGTGCAGCATTGAGTCGGCGGGCCGCGCGCGGCGTCGCGCGCCGGCTCCGCGCCGTCCGTCCCTTCAGGTGGCGGACCGCTTCGGGCTGTCCGCTCCGCCAATGAAAATGCCCCGCGTCGCGGGGCATTCCACCGTCGGGGCCGCGGCGGCGGCATGGGGTCGGCCGCCGCGAGCTGCAGGGCGCTTACTGCTTGACGATGATGTCGTTGCGCACGCCCTGGACGCCGTTGGTCTGGCGCGCCAGGCGTTCGGCCATCATGCGTTCCTCGTTGGACTTGGCGAAGCCCGACAGCTGCACCACGCCCTTCATCGTGTCGACCTTGATGGCCATCGCGCTGACGGTCGGATCCTCGGCGAACTTGGCCTTGACCTTGGTGGTCACGGCGGAGTCGTCGACGTAGGCGCCCACGGTTTCCTGGTGGCGTTCGACCGCGCAGCCGGTGGCGGTGACGAGGGCGGTGGCCGCGAGCATGGCGGCGATCGTGAGACGAGTGATCATGGTTGTGCTCCTTCGAAATCGTTGTGGAAAGACGGTAGCTCCACGGTAGGGCGAACGGCGTGCCCACGCACCCGGACAGCGGCGCATCGACGAGTCGGACGAAACCGGCGGTGGGTGCACGCATCCACGCGCGCCGCAGGCGAAGCGAGGCCTAACCGACGTTCGCGGGGGGCTTCGGAAAGGCGCCCGGGCCCAGCAGCGAGGCCACGTCCATCGTCGAATCGACGGCATCCTGCACGTGATCGGGCAGCGGCAGCCGGGCCTGGATGGTGGTGCCCTGGCCGGGCCGCGACTTGATCTTGAGCTGCCCGCGCGCCGACTGCACGCGAAAACGCATGCCCGCCAGGCCGTGCGCCGCGGCGCGCGCGGCGGTCGGATCGAAGCCCACGCCGTCGTCGCGCACCGCGATGACGGCCCAGCCGCCGTGCGCCGCCACGCCCACGTGCACCGTGGACGCGCTGGCGTACTTGGCCACGTTGGTCAGCGCCTCCTGCACCAGGCGGTAGGTGGTGAGCTTGCCGGCGTCGTCCAGCGGCAGCTCCTCGATGTCGGTGCGCACGTCGAGCTCGCTGCGTTCGGCGAATTCGGTGCACAGGATCTCGAGCGCCGCCTTCAGGCCCAGGTTGTTCAGCGACGACGGGCGCAGGTCCTCGATGATGCGCCGCTTCAGCGCGATGCCTTCGTCCAGCGTCTTGACCAGGTGCACCATGCGTTCGAGCACTTCCGGCGGCCCGGCCGACAGCCGGCTGCGCATGCGCGCGACGTCGAGCTTGGCGGCGGTGAGCAGGCCGCCGAGCTCGTCGTGCAGCTCGCGTGCGAGGCGGCTGCGCTCGTCCTCGCGCGCCGTCTGCAGGTGGGTGGCGATCTGCGTGATGTCGCGGGTGCGGCGCTCCACCTCCACTTCGAGCCGGTCGCGCTCGAAGCGCAGCTGCGCGGCGCGTTCGAGGCGCTCGTCGTCGAACCGGCGCGCCTGGCGCGCGTACAGCAGCAGCGCGGCCAGGCTCAGCACCACGAGCGCGGCGATGCCGATGCGGCTGAACATCAGCGTCTCGGTCAGCAACTCGCGCGACTCGTCGATGCGCGTCGTCTCCACGCGCGCCATGTTGCGCGCCTGGCCCTCGATGGCGAGCATCGTCTCGCGGCCGATGTCGGTCAGCACCACCTCGCGCCAGCCCTCGCCGGCCTTGCTCTCGAACATCTGGATCGTGGTCTCGAGCTCCGACATGCGCTGGCGCGTCAGCTCGTCGAGCTTCTTGACGTCGGCCGTGCGATCGGGCCAGCGCGAGTAGATCTGCGCCAGGTGCGTGAGCTGGGCCTGCACCTGCGCCGCCGCGTGCGTGTACGGCTCCTTGTACTCGGGCCGTCCGGTGAGCAGGTAGCCGCGCTGGCCCGATTCGGCGGCGATCACCTCGCGCAGCAGCAGGCTGACCTCGACGCGCGCGTCCAGGAGCGCCTCGCGGCTCTCGATCACGGAAAGGGCCCGCCGGTGCCCGACCTCGTTGGTCAGCAGAACGGCCAGGCCCAGCAGGAGCGCCACGGGGGCCGCGAAGCGACTGCGCCGCGCGGTTTCCAGCGTCCTCAGGAATGACATGTCGGGTTCCCCGCTACACTTGAATGACTCGGTACGCCGCTTGCCCTCAACGCGACCGCAAGACCCTCGAGGCGAACCGACCGATCCGTTCGGCAAGGCGCCGACCCGATTCCAAGTTCATCGATTCCGCGGGAGACTACATGATTCGCGTTGTGATCGTCGACGATCATGCGATCGTTCGCTCCGGCCTCCGGCAATTCCTGTCCGACCACGTCGACCTGCGCGTCACGGGCGAGGCTGCCGACGGCCGCGAGGCGCTCGAACTCGTCCGCGGCGGCGACCTCGACGTGATGCTGATGGACCTGTCGATGCCCGACCAGAGCGGCGTCGACGCGCTCGCGGCCATCAAGGCGCGGCGCCCGGACCTGCCGGTGCTGATCCTCAGCGGCTTTCCCGAGACGCACTACGCCACGACGCTGCTGCGCCAGGGCGCCAGCGGCTACCTGAACAAGGGCTGCGACCCCGACGAGATCGTCAAGGCGATCCGCACCGTGGCCATGGGCCGGCGCTACATCACGGCACAGGTTGCCGAAATGCTGGCCGACGGCGCCGCCGGCGCGGGCGACCGGCCGCCGCACGAGCAGCTGTCCGAGCGCGAGCTGCAGGTGTTCCTGCGGCTGGCCAAGGGCGAGACGGTCGGCCAGATCGCCGAGGGCATGTTCCTCAGCGTCAAGACGGTCAGCACGTACCGGGCGCGCACGCTGGAGAAGCTGCAGCTCGAGACCAACAGCGACCTCACGTACTACGCCCTGAAGAACGGCCTGATCCAGTAGCGGGCCGCGGGGCGCCGGGACGGCGCTTCCGGCGCGTGCGGACGCATGCATGGGGTCGCCTCGCGCTGGCGCTCAGCCGCCGTTGGCCGCGCGCGCCACGCAGTGGTCGACCAGCGCGTCGATCTCGCCCGACTTGTCGAACACGGCGCTCGCGCCGAGGGCCAGGCACTGGCGCCGGATGTCGGCGGTGGCGTAGTTGGTGAGCACGACGCGCTCGAACGGCGCGCCCGCGGCGTGCAGCGCGCGCAGCACGCCCATGCCGGAACCCTGGCGCAGGAAGATGTCGATGATGGCGATGTCGCAGCGGTTCCCGTCGTCGCTGAGCCAGCTGAGGGCGCCCGCCTGGTCCACGGCGGTGCCAACCACCTTCACCGGGGCCATTTCCTCCAGCGCGGCGATCAGGTTCTCCTGGATCACCGGACTGTCCTCGACGACGAATGCCAACAGGTTCGACATGCCACAAGCGAGTCCGCCGACGAAGCCGGCGCCACCCTCTGCTCCACATTGTGCAACGACCGGATGCGATTCCGATCCGGCGGGACGCCGGCGCGCAACGCCCGGCGTCGCGGCGCCACCGGGGCGCCGCGCGACTTGTCCGCTCAAGTCACTCGTGCGGAGCGTCCGTGGCATCCAGCTGCTGCCACGTGGACGGGAAAGGCGCCTCGTCGCCGAGGTTGTCGTCGGCGTGCATCTCGAACGGGTCGCCGATGCTCAGCAACGCGGGATCGAATTTCGCGTCGCGCGCCTGTCCTGCAAGAAAGTTGTCCATCTCCGCCTCCGACCAGCCTGTGTCCGTTGTGGCGACTGCGCTGGCGGGCGCTCGTCTACCTTGCCGCCAGTTTGCTCAGGCGTGGCAAGACTGAACATAGGCTGAGAAGCGGACGCCGTGTCAGCGCGGTCCTACACACGCTGCGCGACCGTCCAGCGCGCCGCTGTTTGTAACAGGCGGTGCGGAATATGTCGGTCCACGCCTACCCGCGGCCGGATCCGGCCTACCGGCGATCGGCTCGTTTGCCGATTTTGAATGGCCGGTACGGGGCCTAAGGTGGGAGCCATGACTACCTACGACACTCCCCACTTCGCGACCGGCAACTCCGACCTGCGTTCGGAGCCGCCCCGCCCCCGTCCCGCTTCGGCGGCTCCTTACCGCACCGCCGGCGTCACGAACGAGGCCGCCGCCATGCGCGAAGTCGGGCAGCGGCCCGACTGGCAGCCCGGCGCCTCCAAGGGCGTTCCCAAGGCCGCGATCGGCGCGGTCGGCGCCGCGCTGGTGGGGGGCGTCGCGCTGGCCATCGTGCTGATGGCGCCTTCGAACAAGGTGGTCAAGCACGTGCAGCCCGATCCGATCGCGCAGGCCCGGTCCGAGAACAACGCCGCGCAGAAGTCGGTCGCTTCGACCGACGCGGCCGTCAACGAGCTCGACAAGAATGCGCCGGCCGCGGGCAACTCCGCGTCGCAGGCCGCGCTGGCCGCGCAGCAGGCGTCCGCCGTCGCCGCGCAGGCCGCGGTGCCGGCGCCGGTGCAGAACGTCGTGCCGGACGCGCCGCCGGTGGCCAACGCGCCGGTCGCGCACGTGCCCAAGCACGTGTCGACGCCGCGGGTGGCGCCGCAGCACGCGGCGCCGGCCGCCGCAAAGACGGACACGTCCGCCGATAGCCCCGCCGTGACGCCGCCAGCCGACGTTCAGGCCCCAGCAATGCAACAGACACCTGACACGCCGACAGTGGCTCCGACGGCGCCGCCCACGGCTCCGACGACGCCGCCGGATACTCCGGCTCAAGCCCCGGCGCAATAAGGCCGGCAACGCGACGCCCGCATCGGCTCCCTGCTAGCCCATGCGCCTTCGAAGGAGAGCCTCGTGACGCTGCACTTCGACTGGTTCCACGCCCCCCGCTGGCTGGCGCACCACCATGTCAGCCGGGCGGTCTCGCTCGTTCTGGGCGTGATCGGCGTCTCGCTGCTCTTCAGTGCGCTGCGCGTGGTCGACGCCGCCGTCTCGGGCGCGCTGATCGATCGTCATGCGGCCGCGCCGGCCGGTGCGGCGATGCTGGTCGCGCCGGAGCGATTGCTGCGCGAACAGGCGCCGTCGTCCGGTCCCTCAGCCGTGGAGACACCCACGGCGGTGGAAGTGCCCGAAGCGACCGCCGAGGCCGTGAGCCTTTGAAACAGCGCGCCTTGGTCGGCGCCGACTCCGCCCCGGAACCGCGCTCCTGCGCGGTTTCTTTCGTTTACCGGCCTGGGGCGTGAGTCGATTGAACCTTCACCCGGATTGAAGTAGCCTGCCACCCTTTCGCGACGAGAGTTTCCGCGAGCGTGGGCAGCAGGTGGCGCAGCTTGGAGGCCACGGCCGAATTGGCGGCCAGGATCGTCCAGCCGTCGTCGTCCAGCGGCCCGGCGCGCAGGTGCTGGCGCAGCAGGCCGGGCAGCACGTCGGCCAGCGCGTCCAGGCGCGCCTGCGACGCGCGCACGCGGGCGAGCAGGCCGGCCAGCGTGTCGTCCTTCGTGAGGCTGTCCCCGAGGGGCCGCGCGAGCGGGACCACGGACTTGGGCTGCGGCAAGGGCGCGTAGAACGCCTGCCGCGGCGCGTCGCGGTCGTTGGGCTTGGGAGGTCCGGGCGGGGCCATTTGTTGGAGAGTGTAGCGATGCAAATAATGATCACCCACGGCGGCATGGCCCGCACGCGGGTCATGAACGTCAGTCCGACCGGCCTCGTGCTGTCGCTGCTGATGATCGTGATCGCCACGCTGGCGTTGTCCGGCGCCATCTATCACTACTTCTTCCTGAAGGCCGCGCGCGAGGGCTGGCCCGTCGTCAGCCAGCTCGTCAAGCTGGTGGTGCACGACGAGAGCGCCGCGCGCGACAAGGTCATGCGCGAGAACCTGGACGCGATGGCGCAGAAGGTGGGCGACATGCAGGCCCGCATGATCAAGATCGAGGCGATGGGCGACCGCGTCTCGGGCATGGCGGGCCTGAAGCCCGAGGACCTGTCGGGCCTGACCTCGCGCCCCAAGGGCGGCGGCTCCGGCGGCCCCTTCGTGCCGATGAACCATCCCGGCCTGGCCGAGCTCAACGGCGCGCTGGACGCCCTGGCGCAGTCCGCCGGCGAGCAGAGCGACGTGCTGACGCTGACCGAGTCGCGGCTGCTCGAATCGCGCCTGAAGACGCTGATGATCCCCAGCAGCCGGCCGATCGACGTGCCCGTGGGCTCGGGCTTCGGCTTCCGCGCCGACCCGTTCACGGGCCGCGGCGCGCTGCACACCGGCCTCGATTTCCCGTCGCCGATCGGCACCGAGATCCACGCCGCCGCCGGCGGGGTGGTGCGCACCGCCGAGATGCATCCCGAGTACGGCCTGATGCTGGAGATCGACCACGGCAACGGCCTGGTGACGCGCTACGGCCACACGTCGAAGATCCTCGTCAAGCCGGGCGACATCGTCAAGCGCGGCCAGGTCGTGGCCGACGTCGGCACCACCGGGCGCTCCACCGGCCCGCACCTGCACTTCGAGGTGCTGGTGGACGGCGTGCCGCAGGATCCGCAGCGCTTCCTGGCCGGGGCCAACGCCAGGCCGGCGATCCAGACCGCCGCCGGCCAGGCGTCTCCGCTCGGCGCCGAGCACCGATAGGAGCTGCGCGGCGCAAGTACGGGTCCGAAGGGGCCCGGATGCTACACTTTCCCGTTTTTCCGCCCCGTTTCCTCGGGGGAAACGCGGATCGCCGTCGGGCAGGCCCTTGCCGTCGCGTGATGCGTCCCCAGATGCGGCGCGGTGAAGGGCGCCCCGGCGGCCTTCGCAACGACTTCGCTTGCCACCCCCGGCAGGCCCGCGGCTGACAGCCGGCTCCGCCAAAACCGGCCGCCGTGCAACGTCCGTGGCCTGTCTTCCGGCCCAGAACCCACGCATGTTGCCCAAGCTTCTTACCCAGATTTTCGGTAGCCGAAACGATCGCCTGCTCAAGCAGTACCGGCGCGTCGTCGAGAAGATCGCCTCGCTCGAAGCGCCCACCGCGGCGCTCAGCGACGAGGCGCTCAAGGGCAAGACGGCCGAATTCCGCGCTCGCCTGGCGCAGGGCGGCCACACGCTCGACGACCTGCTGCCCGAGGCCTTCGCCGTCGTGCGCGAGGCCGGCAAGCGCGTGCTCAAGATGCGCCACTTCGACGTGCAGCTGATCGGCGGCATGACGCTGCACAACGGCAAGATCGCCGAGATGCGCACCGGCGAAGGCAAGACGCTGATGGCCACGCTGCCGGTCTACCTGAACGCGCTGGGCGGCAAGGGCGTCCACCTCATCACGGTCAACGACTACCTCGCGCGCCGCGACGCCGAGTGGATGGGCCGCCTGTACAACTTCCTGGGCATGACGGTGGGCGTGAACGTGCCCGGCCTCACGCGCGAGGAGAAGCAGGCCGCGTACGGCGCCGACATCACCTACGGCACGAACAACGAGTTCGGCTTCGACTACCTGCGCGACAACATGGTCTACGAGACCGGTGATCGCGTGCAGCGCGGCCTGAACTTCGCGATCGTCGACGAAGTCGACTCGATCCTGATCGACGAGGCCCGCACGCCGCTGATCATCAGCGGCCAGGCCGAGGACCACACCGAGCTGTACGTGCGCATCAACGCCGTCGTGCCGGCGCTCAAGCGCCAGGTCGGCGAGGCCGATCCGCGCACCGGCGAGGGCGTGATCGAGCCGGGCGACTTCACGGTCGACGAAAAGGGCCACCAGGTCACGCTGACCGAATCGGGCCACGAGCGCGCCGAGGAACTGCTGGCGCAGGCCGGCCTGCTGGTCGAGGGCGCGAGCCTGTACGACCCGGCCAACATCACGCTGATGCACCACGTGTACGCGGCGCTGCGCGCGAACCACCTGTACCACCGCGACCAGCACTACGT
>DATCRO010000476.1:0-3065 GCA_036569025.1 Burkholderiaceae bacterium | reverse complement strand
GATGTCTTCAGCGTCGGGCGCTGCCCGGCCTTCCACAGCGACGCGGTGTGCGATACCCGGTAGCGGATCGGCCCGCCATCGGACCGTTCGCTGCGCGTGACCGGACGAGGAGTGCAGACGAATTCGGTGCGCATCTCGTTCATCGACAGCCGCACCTTCGCATAGCCGTGCCCGCCGAGATCGACGAACTCCAGGTGCGGGGCGAGATCCGGGTTGGACAGCGCGCGGGCGCGCTTGAGGTCGAAGTTCTTCGCGTAGTCGAGGCACGATCGGACGCCGTGCCGCAGCAGCATGTTGTACGTCCAGGCCGGCGCGGCGCCCGCGCCGCGGTCGGCGAGGAACAGCGGGCGCAGCGGTGCATCCTTGGGCAGCTTGTGCTCGTAGGCCTCCATGACGCCCGGGCTGCTGAGCGAGCCGCCGACGAAGCTCAGGCCGACCGGCTCGAACTTCGCGGGCGGCAGGCTGGCGGCCGCATAGCCGGCCCAGAAGCTGTGGCGATCGCCCGAGACGATCGCGAACCCGGTGATCCTGGCGTCGCGCACGAGGTCGTAGATCTCCGCGCGTTCGGCGTACGCCGTGCCGTAGTCGCCACCACCCAATGCGGCAAAGGAGGCGTCCTTCGGCCACGATTCCCTGGTCAGGCCCGGTGGCAGGTTCTGCGGATCGGCGCGCGAATCCAGGGCGCCTTCCGAGTTGCCCCAGATCTTCCACACGGCGGTCGACTTGCGCAGCTTGTCCTTGAACCAGGCCTTCTGCCGGGCCCCGAGGATCGTCTGCGGCGGCGCGCCCCGCTGCGGGTTGGGCACGCGCGCCTCGTTGAAGCCGATCTCCGCCGGCGGCTTGCCGCCGTCGTAGCCGCGGCCGCCGTCCAGGATGCGCATCCCGGACTCGGGGAACATGTCCATGAACTCTTCGCCGCCCAGCTTCTCGAGGGACGGATCGCTGAAGCAGTCCGCGTTCCGGTAGCTGTGCTGGTCGGTGATGATCAGGTCCAGGCAGCGGCCCCAGCGCAGCGTGCGGTAGCCCTGCAGGCTGTTGATCGCCGCCAGGTTGTTCGGCTCGGTGCCCAGGCCGTCGGCGTCGAACTGCTGGATCGGGACGTCCTGGACGGCCGGTGGATCGAAGCGCTCGAGCGAGCCGCCCGGCGGGGCGACACGCGCGGGCAGGAATTCGAACCAGGCCTGGTTGGCCGCCACCTTGATGCTCTGGCCGGGCCGCTCGAACGAGCCGGCCTTGACGATGCTCTGCCAGCCCTGCCACGAGAACTCGTGGTTGTCCCACATGGCGACGAACGGCCAGCGGGCGCGCGCGTCCTGCAGGTCGGGGTCGGCGAGGTAGCCCTTGTAGATGGCGCGGTAGCCATCGAGCGTCAACGGGATGTGGAAGTTGCCGACCTTGCGGCCGTCCGGAATGCGCGCGACCTCGTAGATGGTGCGGTCGTAGCGCGTCTTGACCTCGTCCGGATACTCGACCACCTCGTAGATGAAGTCGCCCAGGTGCAGCACGAAGCCGAGCTGCTCGGCAGCGGGCGCGCGTTCGTCCTCGTGGATCATGCGGCGATAGGCGTTGAGCTTGCCCTCGTTGACGTCCTGGCAGCTCACGAACGCGAAGTTCACCACGCGCGGATCGTCCGGCAGCGGCGCCGTGATCGTGCGGCCGACCCGGCTGCCGTTGCCGTCGGCGTCGACGAACCGGTACCAGTAGACGCGCGCCGGCGCGAGGCCGCCGACCAGGACGCGCGCGGTCCAGTCCGAGGCGCTCGAGACCGGCGCCGGCGCCTGCGCGACGACGCGGCGGAACGCCTCGTCCTCGGCGACCTCGACGCTCAGCATCTGGCGCGCGCCGTCGTCGAACGGGCGCCGCGTCCACAGGATGACGCTGTGCGGATCGGGATCGCCCGAGGCCACGCCCTGGGGATACAGGTCGCGCCGTTCCTTCCAGTCGACGCCCGAGGCCCGGGCCGGGGCGACCCAGGCGAGCGATGCGCCGAGCGCGGCGGCGGTCTCGAGGAAGGATCGGCGGCTGATCGTCATCGTCGTTCTCCTTGGCGGACAGGTCGCCATCACACGTTCTGGCGGCAGGCGCGTCAAACGCTTTGCGACGGGCGGTGCCGGGCGCGGCTGGCGCACGGCATCGCGGGTGCCAAGTGCAGCCGGCGACGAGGCGTCCCGACGGGAGCCCGTGCCGCGCGCCGTGAAGGAATCCGCTGTCTGAGGCGTCCGGCCCGGGCTTGGCGTCAGCTTGCACGCGGCGGCGTGACTACGATCGAGCCCGGGAGGGCCTGCCGGCGCGGGCACGTGGACGCGATGAGCGAAATCTGGAACAGCATGTTGTCGGCCTACTGGTCGGCGACGGAGATCTCCGCCAACCTGGCCATCTTCCTGACGCTGCTGGGCGCGCTGCTGCTCGGGCTCGTCGTGGGCTACGAGCGCACGTACCACGGGCGCGCGATCGGCATGCGCACCTACGGACTGGTGTGCATGGCGTCGGCGGCGCTGACCACCTTCGTCGGCTACCCGGCGCTCTGGTACGGCGGCCATGCGAGCACGGCGGTCGCCGTCGATCCCACGCGCGTCGTGCAGGGCATCGTGACCGGCATCGGCTTCCTCGGGGCCGGGATCATCATGAAGGACGGCTACAACATCCGTGGCCTGACGACGGCCGCCTCGGTGTGGTGCGCGTGCGTGATCGGCGTGCTGGTGGGCGTGGGCTTCTACGGCGCCGCGGTGCTGCTGGCGGCGCTGTCGGTCGTCTGCATGATGTGGGGGCATCGGCTGGAGCACTGGCTGCCGGCACGCGAGGGAGTCGCGGTCGTCCTGCGGTTCTGCCGCGGCACGATGCCCGCGCCGGGCACGCTGGAGCACGCCGTCGTGGAGCGCGGCTACGAGATCGCGCCCGGATCGCTGTCCATCGGGATGAAGGACGGGCTCGTCGAATGGCACTTCGTCGCGATGTGCGCCAAGCGCAGCAAGCACGCGCCGCTGGCCGAGCTCGCCCAGCTGCTGGGTTCGGACGCGCGCATCGACAGCTTCCAGCTGGCGCACACGCGCAACTGAGCCATCAGC